>CAZFYV010000234.1:0-6330 GCA_964523195.1 uncultured Pseudobdellovibrionaceae bacterium | reverse complement strand
ATGAACGGGAAAGCGATGAAACTAAAGAAAAGTTTCGCGAAATGCTCAGGGTGAGCTTAAAGCCTTTTGATCCAAACCTACAGCCTTTTGATTTCACAGACACCGATTTTGAAAAGGAAACTAGAGAAACTGCGATCGCGTTTTCAAAAAGCCTTAGGTATTCAGCCCCTCCAAGAAAAGTTCTTTTTTTGCATCGCAAATTGGGAGGCATCTTTAATATTATGAAAAAGAACGATGTTCGCCTTAATTTGATGCCCTATTGGGAACGAATGACAGCCCCCGCTAAAAAAGATTACAAATTCACAAACTCATAGATGCCTATTCCACTCTTGGAACACTTCTAATCTGTTTATATGGATCACTTACCAATATTGATGCATTCTGATGACGTTGATGAAAGGAACGTCATGAAAACCTTATTACTAACACTAACTGTCACAACTCTAACCTTGGTCATTTCCAAACCAGCTGTGGCCGAAGATGTTAAATGGTCCATAGATAATGTGAGCTATGAACAACCCTACCTTCGAAAAGGTCATTTTGAAGTCGGTGGTGGCTTAAGCCTCGGGTTTAGCGACAAAGGTGATACTGAATACGAAATTGCTCCAAAAGTTGAGTACTTCATTATGGATCGACTAAGTCTTGGTGGTTTTGCCTCAAACTCTTCCTCTAAAACCGTCAGTCGTTTAACCATCGGCCCGTCCCTAAGCTGGTACTTTCTAAGCCTTCTCGAATCCAAAGTGTTTGCCTTTGTTAATCAAAGTTTTGGACTGCAAAGAAGAGAGATCAAAGTTGATAACACACTAAACGCTCTTGTTGAGAAAGACTCTCTATTAGTAGGCAGATCTAGCTTGGGCTTAAAAGTGTTTATTCTGAACACCCTTGCGCTTGGTAGCGCAATTGAATTGCGCTACAGTATCTCAGATGTGGATGAACCGGTGTCAGATTTACTCACAAAAGCATTCTTATCATTTCATTTTTAGATCTTAACCTAAATCCAATTTGATTTACTCTGGCAACGAAGTTGCAATTTAATACTCCAACAATAAAACGGGGGTCGTTTTATCACCAAGGATGGGGGGAGTATGTTTCCGGGGTTAGTGATTTCAAAATCAAAACCACAGCTGCAAGATCCGCAAAACTCAAGCGAATCGCAGAGTGAAAAGGCCAAATATGAAGAAAGCATGAACTCAGCTCAGAAGCTTATTCATCAATATAGAAGGATATTGATGGCCAGGAAAAAGAAGAAAAAAAGCTAAACAAGACCAGAGGCCTGGCAGATGCCTCTGATAACTAACTGTAATCACACAATAATATCAATTAGCACCACACCTCAAAAAAATTTTTTGTTATTTCAATCTGATCCGATAAGTCTTATGGGCAAAGAAGATGTCCCCGAGGGGTGTTAATGGTTAATGAACCAACCTACAAAGTTTATGAACCAGGTGATGTTATCTTTAATGAAGGTGATATCGGCGACTGCGCTTTCTTTATCGAAGACGGCCAAGTTGAGATTTTCTTAGACAGAGATGGAAAGAACCACACCCTAGCTGTGCTCGGAGAGAATGAAATCTTCGGTGAAATGGCAATTATCGGTAAGCTCCCAAGGTCAGCTGGAGCACGAGCACTCACAAAATGTAGTCTTGGTATCGTTCAAAAGGAGCAACTTAGCGATCGAATGCGCGAAGCTGATCCTGTGATCGCTATGATTATTCGAGTTCTCATCCAACGCCTCAGAAGAGAGGTTATCGGACCTCAAGCCGAAGAACGTCGCAAAAAGCAATCTCCAGAAGAACAACGACGAAGATTAAAAGTGATTCGTTCAACAACGGACGAAGAAGAGAAATATGCACTTGGTAAAATAAAAATGGAAGCCATGCTTCGAAATGCGATTCCTAATAATGAAATGGAAATGCATTACCAACCTATCGTGCATTTGCGTTCTGGAAGAGTCGCCGGTTTTGAAGCACTCCTTCGCTGGAACAATCCAGCCTCCGGACTCGTTTATCCCGACAGCTTTATTAATGTTTGTGAAGAAACAAATCTCATCATCCCGATCGGAAGATGGGTATTGGATGCTGCCTGCCAAGGACTCGCAAAGATTCAAAAAAGAGTGAATCTTTCATCTGTAGCGGCCCTTCCATTTGTAAGCATCAATGTATCCGGTCGTCAGATTCAGGATACTGAGTTTTTCGATCATCTCGAAAGAGCAAGAAAGTCTGCAGGCTTAAAACCTCAGCAGATTAAACTCGAAATTACAGAGCAGATTTTTGTTCAAGGACAAACAGCACTTGAGTGGGCAGAAAAAGCACACTTCTTAGGCTACACCTTGGCTCTAGATGATTTCGGAACAGGTTACTCCAGCTTTCAGTATCTTGGAATGTTCCCTCTCGACTTTATTAAGATCGACAGGTCATTCATTATGAAGATGCTCGAAGAAGAAAAGAGTCTTGTGATTGCTCGAGCCATTGTAAACTTAGGCCAAAACTTCGATATTCCAGTTATTGCCGAAGGTGTTGAAGACGCCGCCCATGCACAAAATTTAATTTCAATGGGCTGTGAGTTTGGTCAAGGCTACTATTTTTCTCGACCACACTCGGTAGAAGATACCATCAAAAAGTATCAACAGAAAAAATCTTCAAGCGCAGCCTAAGCTTGCGCTTTTCTCATCACTAACAATAATCCAAAGCCTATGAAAACGACACCAAGAAGTCTCTGCCATGAGATAGTAATAGTTGGGGCCCCAAGCAAAGAGTAATGGTCCACAGCAAGTGACATGATCACCTGCCCTGTTAAAAGCGCAGCTATATAGATAGTCGCTCCCAACTTCGGGACAACAAAAATTCCAGTCAGAACAACACATGCTCCTAGTAGGCCACCAATATATCCATACCAGGGAACCTGAACCAACTTCTTCATTTCAGGAATTTGAGCTCCCAACACAAGATAAACACTGCTTAAAATGAGCAATCCCCCAGCAAAGTTCACCATTGCCGCGAAGACCGGTAGGTTTGTACCAGCGGCTAACTTAGCATTGAGAAGTGGCTGAAGAGGAATCAAACAGCCCACTAGAATTGTTAAAATAATCCAAAACACTTTGCCCCCCGACTATTCAGGTCCTAATTGATCGAGGCACCACTGAGCTAACTCCCCTAAATAATGATGCTCCAAAAATTTATTAACTGAATCCCTTAACTCCACAATATTACAGTTTGCGACGACAATCAGCGCATTTCTTTTGAGTTTATTACCAGCAGCTCTCATTAAAGCAGTCCCCTTTAAACTCTTTTGAATTTGTTTGTTCGAGGAATCTAGAATCCACCTTAATTCATCAACAAATTGCCGATCGACTTGAATTTTTCGTTCATTGGCCCGTTCTTTAAACACCTTTTGATTCCATGGGCAGACCGACTGACAAATGTCACAACCAAACAACCAGTCTCCCATTTGAGACCGAATACTCTCTTTTGGAATCTCTGAAGTTTCGATTGTAAGATAAGAAATACACAATTTAGAATCTAGGGTTTTATCCGAGCCAATCGCCTTTGTTGGACATTGATCAATACAAGCAGTGCAAGTACCACAATGATCATGAGAAACTTCCCACTGCTTTTTGAGATCCATAGTGGTGAAAATTTCTCCCAACAAAAAGAAGCTGCCTTTCTTACGATTAATTATACAGGAGTTTTTACCAAACCAACCTAAACCGGAACGCTGCGCATACTCTCTTTCTAAAAACGGACCAGAATCAGTTAATGTAGAAAACTCTGCACTGGGAAAAAGTTCCCTAAGCTCTCCACAAAAGTTCTCCAACTTACTTTTTAGCCAGTGGTGATAATCTTCACCTTGGGCATACTTTGCTATTTGTTGCGAGCTCAATGGGAAATTTTCTATGGGTTTCGGATGAGGTATATAATCGATACCGACAACGATTACAGAGTTCATATTTTTAAAATACGAACGAGGGTCCGATTTAACCGCTAAATGATCTTCCAAATAGTCCATGGACCCATGGTGGCCTTTATCCAACCAAGCTTTATACTTTTCCAAAGATGTCGGAGGATCTAAACTTGTCCACCCGAAGTGAGAGAACTCACTTTCTTCTAAAGCCTTTTCCAATTGCTGGTCTAACATAAATCTATTCTCAATTTCTTTAAGGCCGCAAACAACTTGCATTCGCCACGTTCTGACTAGAGTCGAGGTTTAGCCCAGATTAACCAGTTCTGGCGGGCAATTCATCCTCTTTTTCCTGGATCCAGAGTATCCTTTTTGCTGGAGGTTCCTATGGCTTTTGACTTGCGTGGAAAACGACTATTTATAACTGGAGACATTCTTTCAGAAACAGATCTCCCCCCGGTTCCTCCTTTTGTTGAACTTCAACTCGATCTTGGCGAAATCCAATATATGAATTCAGAGGGTTTAAGGGCCTGGAAGTCTTGGTCTAATCGTTTTAGACCCGAGCAACGAATCAGCATTCACAATATTCCAAGTTTCATTGTTCAACGCATGAGACTTCACGGAGGAATGCTTCCACAAGGCGCCCATATCGAAAGCCTATTTGTACCCATGTACTCAGAAAGCCTTTCGATGGAAAAAGAAGTTCTAATGACCATCGGCAAAGAAATCAAATTAACAATTGATTCTGTGGTGGTTCAGCCAGACACCTCTAAAATTACTCCACAGGCACCCGACTGGCATATCGATGTTGTTGATGAAGGATATTTTCACTTTCTTCTAGAGTCTGACCATGTCAGTCGCTCTTTAAGTGCTCACCAAGAGCGAACATCTAGAGGATTCGACCCCCAAACAATTCTTCAAAACAGAGACATCCAACCAATCTGGGACGAGGATGAATTTCGTAAAAACGAAGTGGACATACGCGAGCGCATCGCCAAAAAAATTGGCAAGGATGAAATGGAGCGACTTGAAAAAGTAGCGAAAAAAATTGGCATTTCTGACCCTCGATTCAGTCGAATTTTTGTTAAAGAATCCGAGAAGTCCATGCAAAAAAGAATCAAGCCATCTAAAAAGCTCTTCGACTCAGAAGTTTAGATTCTAATTTTTTCACAGTGTTTATTTGAATTGAGTTAATCCGGAGTCAATTAGACACCAAAGAATCACCTTAAAACATGGGAATCATTGTTAGGACTCTCCTGTTCCCCAAAAGCATTGCGCATAATAATTGCAATACTATTCCTCACGAAGGTGTTCCCTGGACAAAATGCTACCACTTCAGGTATGACTATTTTGTAAAGCGATACCTCAGGAAATTACAGAAGGGTTGAGGGACCATGAAAAAACGGGATTTTCTTAAGAAACTAGTCGTAGGCGGAATTTTAACTGCAGCAGGATTAGCATCCAAGACTGCTAACGCTAAGCGTAAAATTAACGATGATGATATGGCTGAACTCGCACTTATTCTGCTTCAAGCAGATGAACTTAGCGAGATCGAACAGCTGGAGCGATTGCGCAATGTAAACGAATTGAGTAAGAGCCAGCAACAAGAGCTTGCTGCGATTATTCGTAGAGGTGCAGCTCGCCTTAATCAAACTCATCCTTGGGCATAGCCAATAGGAACTTCTTTGGGCGGCAAAGAGCTTTATATTTTACTTTCTGATAAATGTAATTTCTCTTGCGCCCATTGCCTAAACTCTTCAGGCCCCAATGCGAGTCGATGGAGAATTGAAGATCAAGAACTCAGCTCCCTTGCTGAAATCGTCAACTCCGACAACAGTATAACTCAAGTTCACTTTTCCGGCGGCGAACCAAGTCTCCATCTCGATTTTATTGAGAATTTTCAAAATCAGATCTCAAGAGACGATATCACCTACGCGATGACTACAAATGGCTGGTTTGGTTACAAGCACGACAATTACCTGAAGAACATAGAGTTACACAAAGCAATTTTATCATTCGATAAGTATCACTTACCTTTTATCTCCGAAGAACAGCTCCTTAAGTCAGCACTGAACTTGCGCAACCAAAATATCGATGTTGAAATTCAATTTGTTTTTGAAGAAGCCCTTGATTTGCTACTCACTAAGAGCTTCAAAGAAAACAACATACCTATTCAATTCTCACAGATAGTTACAAGTGGTCGATATGAAGATTCAGTGGACCACCAAAAAGGAGACCAACAGACCTGCCCTTCCTTGGCAGACAGGGATCTAGAAAAAATAAACTATATCCCTGGAAAAGGTTTCACACCTTGCTGTGGTCCAATCGCTTTTGATGAGTTGATTGCTGATTCGAAGATTTATACAAAGGACTATGCTGCCTATTCTCAGAACGTTCTTCGCAAAGAACTCGTAACGGAGAACTTTTTAAGTA
>CAZFYV010000233.1:0-6354 GCA_964523195.1 uncultured Pseudobdellovibrionaceae bacterium | reverse complement strand
CTAATTGCTTTGGGAACCCAATTAGCAGACCCCATTGATGTAGCCGTAGGAGCATTGTTTCGCGACCTTTCACTCACTGACTTTTCGGAAGATTTATTAGCGACTCCCAAGGAGAAATGGGACGAAATCAGCAAAAAACAATATGAAAAACACCCACAATTGAGCGTGAATATCGTTAAGTCAAAAAAAATGATTCTCACTGAAAAGGCCGAGAAGGCAATACTTCAACACGAAGAACGTTACAATGGCACTGGTTTTCCCAAGGGACAATCTGGAGATATAATTTGTATGGAAGCACAGATACTTATTTTTTCAGAGGCTTTCTATGAGCTAACACAAGAAATCGAAGGCCAGAAATCCTATAGACCAAACGATGCTCTAGAGAAAATTAGAGAGATGAGACTCGTCGGTCCAGAGCTTCTAGCTAAATTGAAACCTCTCTTTTCTGAAGCAGGTTAAAGCTAGTTTCCATGGCCTTTAGTTCAGGTATAGCTGAACTCACTAAACCCTTTTACTAGCTTTACATTTCAAGAATGTGAGGCACATCACTTCAGTACTAATTTTCTGTGAATATTTCCAAACGTTCTTCTGCCGAACCCGTTTTGAACCGATAGGTCTTTATACTTTACGGTAGAGAGTCGCCTTTGGATACTTCACAGAATAAAGCTACATTTAAAAAACTTCGTAAGAGGTATGTGTTTGTCTTTGGTGTGATTATTCTTTTATCAACGATCTCCCAGGCATTTATCCAATACTACATTTATGAACAAAAAGGTGACTCCAAAGTCGTAAACATTGCTGGGCGCCAACGAATGCTCTCTCAGAAGCTGGCACTCAACTTCAATCGAATGTATCAATCTGAGACGCTTAATCTGGACTATAAAAAAGATCTTGATGAAATATTCGCCGAACTAAACTCGTCTCACTCAAATCTGAAGTTCGGTAACACTGAATTAGGAATATCAGCCCAAAAAGATACCGAGGTACAATTATACCTCTCCGCCCTAGAGGGATATTTAAATGAGTTTAAGAAGATCATCAAAAACTCAGAAGAGAGAATTCCTAGTAAAAGCGAGTTTGATAGATTCAATTTAGTAGCTGAACAGTTTTTACTTAGAATGAACGAGACCGTTAGGCTTATAGAAAATCAAAACAAACGAAAAGTCGTTTTTTTAAGCCGCATTGAAATTGCGATATTTCTGGCGATCACTCTCTTTTGGTGCCTGGAACTGTTCTTTCTAATCTTGCCTACTAAGAACTCCCTTCTAAAAAGTCATAAAAGCTTGGTGAAACAGCAGTTTATAATTCAAAAGGCTGAAAATATCGCTAAACTTGGTGCCTGGGAATTTATTCCGAGTCAAAATACGTTGCATATGACTCCTGGCCTCTTTAAAGCATTCGACCTAGATGCCTCCAACACCCTTAGTTTCGATAACTTTGCGATGGTGTTGCCGAATGAGTTTCGCAAAGAGTTCAAAGAGGCTGTAAATCTCGCAAAAGAAATGGAATTTAGATTTGAAAAGACTATTGAGTTTGTCGATAGCAAAAACGAAACAAAATTCCTCAAATTTGAATTCGAATCATTTGATGTTGATGGTGAAAACCGTTTATACGGGATCGTTATTGATGTTACTCAAGATGAGGTCTTAAAAGAGCAAGTCGATCATGAACGAAAGATCAATCAGCACCAATCTAAGCTAGCCGGAATTGGTCAATTGGCTGCTGGTATAGCCCATGAAATCAATAACCCGCTTGCGATCTCAAGTGGAGCTGTGAGCAATATAAAGTCTCTATTGCAAAAAGAAGATTTTGATAGGTCACTGGCCGTTTCGAAGATGGAGAAACTCGAGAGTGCCATAAAGCGAATAACCAATATAGTTCGAGGTCTTCGATCTTATGCTAGAGGCGATGTTGACGAAAAGGCTGAATTTGATGCAACAGAGGCATCGATTGAAGTTTACTCTCTCCTAACAGAAATGTACCAAAAAGATGGGGTGAAATTAAATCTCTCGCTAAACAGCAACCTATCCTGTTCAATAAAAGGAAATCGCGGTCGATTTCAACAGGTTCTCTACAATATTATTGGAAATGCAAAAGATGCTTTAAAACATAAATCAAATGGCGAAATAAAAATAGATTTAGATCTTTCTGGAAATCAGTTTGTTTTACAGATTACCGATAACGGTCCTGGTATACCTCAAGATATTCAGGCAAAAATATTTGATCCATTTTTTACAACCAAACCTGTTGGATCAGGAACCGGGTTGGGACTTTCAATTTCTCAGAACATCGTAAAGGAACTCGATGGCTCCCTGGTTATAGAGTCAGAGATAGACAACTACACCAAATTCGTAATGAGTTTCCCTGTCGCTCAAACTCAAATCATGGATTCTAAAGCTACAGCCGCCTAGTTAGTTTGGTTTAGCCATCTACTAAAAATTAGATTAAGTTTGATCTTGTCTAATGAAGTGGTCTTTTCTGATTGCTTCAATCGCTGATGTAAAGATTCATAAGAGTCTAAATATACCCATTTATAGACAGAAATAGGAAATCGTGAATAAGCCATCTGATAACTTCCAAGAGCTTCTAGAGATGATCGCTTGCTTTCAGCTTGGTACTCAAATTTACTAGGAGGTATCAACATTAAACCTGAGTAAACTCTATTCTCAGGAGAGTTAAGGTAATGACTTACAAAGTTTGAGCTAGCTGCCAATAACAATTCTAGATCTCTTAAAATGGATTTGAACCCATCCATTCCCTCACTACCCATAGTCTCTAGAAGTAGCTCCGATTTTGAATTTGAAATGCCTTCAGTCTTAGAAACTATTGAATACAAAACTTTTATCATTGTTGTCATAGAATCCGTATCAACAGTCAAATAACCACTTTCATTTTTGCTCATCACTGCAGCCATCGCTGTCCTAGTGCTTGGTTTCTCGACATCCTTATTATAAGGAAGAAACTCATATCTTGAGTTGGCCACATGTAACCCAAAATCACTAAAAGTTAGGTTCTTTGCAAGAAGCATTAGGTTAGCCAAGGTCATCGCATAGACCACATCTTTTGGAAATACAGCTTGATTGAGGGCATCTGATTCAACATCATTTATAAAATCTGAAGCCTTAATTTTAGAAAGTCTGTGATCGAATCTACTGGTCTTCCAATCCTCAAAGTGACTTAGACTTTGCGCAAGTCCAATCATTAGGTCTCCATGGTCATTCCAAAACTCATTGGGTGAATTAGACTTATAAACCACTAGAGGAAAATCAATCTTTTCAGTTTCTAGTAGATACTCTACCCGACCGCCAGTTTTGAAATTAAAGTACATTGAACTCTGATAGGAATCGTCAAACTCCTTGATACCAGAGAGATCTAAAACCATGCGCAGAATGCTCAAGTAAATGCTATCGAGTGAGTCTTCATCGTTTTCAACATAAGAGGCTTCATTTAACAATCTCAAAAGTAGCCCTAGTCGTTTAGCCTTTGCTTGATGAATTTGATCTGTTTTAGACTTTGTCGGAGAAAAATCAAAAACGGAAGACGTTTTTAAGCGAATTTCACTTAGACTACCTCTATTAGCTTCCTGCCAGTCCTGGACTCTGGAGCGAAGATACTCATTGGGGTATTCTTTTATTTCTTGAAGTTCATCCATTGCCTCGAATAAGCCGAGATTAATTTCATTACTTATAACTTCATCAATATCTCTCAGGTAATTAAGAACTTCGATCTTCACAGCCTCAATAACCTGCTCTTGGCCAGCCCTATCAATATGACTTCTAATGTTCCTAACACCATAGCCCTCAATCTCCGGAAGGATCGCTAGTTCACGAATAAAGAACTTTATTGGACCTGCACAATTATACCTAGGCAAATAACACTGGAGATTTTTAGTGCTTTCTGAATTTAAAAAATCATAGAGATCCCGACTTTGAGCCGCAAACAAGGCTTCTCGGTCATTTGGGTCTGTTAAGATCCAGGCATCAACTAGAAGGGAAAGGGCCGAAACCGGATCTACCGTTCGATCAACCGATTGAGCTATTAAAAAACCTTTCTGAAGCTGTTCAGTGGTTTCCTTAGACGCTTTAAAATCAAGAATGTCTATCAGCCTATTTACTTCTCCAAGAGAGACGGCGAAATTGGGAGCGTCTTTTAAGCGAATCAAAGATTCTTGGACTTTTTTGATTAAATCCCAATGGTCTCCTTCGAAGAGCTTTTCCTCAACTTCTTTTACAATTGGCTCATAAATATCAAAGGCCCTGAGTTGTTTAGGCACCAAGTTAAAATAGTCTACCATTATTGGCTCAAATCTCTCAAGGCGAAATGACTTTACAGAGGGCCACTTATAGTTTCGAGAGAGTCTCGCAAGGAGCTCGGGAATTCTCTTCTGTGTCTCTACTAAATCCGTATTGGCTGAATCGATCTCTACACGTATATCCTTATACGAATACCCTAAAATGGCTTTTACATAACTACTCTCATAAAATGGTGTAATCGTAAAATGATCTTGATTATTCATTGTAGCCCAAAACTCAGATAAAATTGAATTCGCGTATTCCTTGTTTCTGAGTTCTCGAGCTAATTGAAACTCATAAATGAGTCTCTCTAAGGTTTGGTCTATAGTCTCTTCATCAGGCTTTGAAATAGTCTTTAGAGAAAATGGCAACTGAGAAGGAGCCACTCGAGAAAAGCTCAGAGTACTTACCATCTCAAGGTCTGGTATCTCATCCCTTTCAATCTCTTCGAGCTCAGGTGCACAAGCTGCTAAGAGAGTTAGTAACAAAATGTAGAAAAACCTTGTAAGATTCAAGTCTAACCTCAAAAGTATATTTGCATCATCAACTCATGAACAAGTTGCCGATTCGTATTCACGCCCTTAAAGACATCAGACACTCGATACTCTACAAACATTGGTATTAATTTCTTTGTTCGTAAGTAGTAGTCAGTGGAGTTAAAGTTAATCCCTGCTTTAGCCACATGTTTAACATAGGATGTATTCAGCTCCAGAGCATTCTTGGAGATCCCAGAAACCGAAAAGCTGTCTTTGGACTTACTTACATATTCATAACCAAAACCAACTTCAAAAAACTCTAGAAACTTCTTGTGAATGGATGAAAGAAACCTTGTCGTATCTCCAAGTTTTCTTGATAACGTCTCTTTCTGGTCAAAACCAGGCAGTTCATCATTTAGATCTTTGGGTACCCTCACTTCTAGAGAGTCTTCAATCATATACCGATAGGCAGCTCCACCTCTTACTGAAATACCAAATCCAGCATCAAAAGAAAGTAGAACCTCCTGCTCGATTGATGTTTCACCAAAAAGACCTAGATCCAATATGTCATCAGGATCATCTTTGGGTCCTGTTGGTAAAGTCAGAGTCGTTGTAGCTAAACCCAAGATAAATGGTTCAACGCTAAATCCGTAAAGGCCTGCGATTTGGATATCACCAAGGAAAGTTTCATCGACGTTTCTTATTGGTTTAAAACGTCGCTCTTCCAAGTAGCTGAGAAACTCTTGTCGAATATCGACTTCCAACTCATCAAGAGCACTATCAAGTTCAGTATCAAATCCCCTGTAGAGTCTCTGCAGCTGATCAACATTCCCCGGAGTTTGGCGGAGATTTACTGAATTCTGATAATTAACGACAGGTAGTCCTATTCCAAGAGTCCAATTTTTTGTAATTCCATACCCGAAAGTAGGAACTGTATAGCCAATGGTAGGATCAAGTCCAATTTCTATTTCACCAAGGTGAATCTGACTTCCAATTCCAAAGTTTCCAAAGGAGTTTAGAATCCCTTCGAGCCTCAATATCTCAGGTTGAATCCCAGAGAGCCTTTCGAAATCAAAGGAGATTCGAGACAGCTGCGAAAGGCTTTGTAGCCGACCATTGGGAGAAAACTTTTGATCGATTTCGGTTACTAATCCTTGGCGAATAGCAACTAATCTTACTGACTCAGGAAGTATATCAGGAGCATTAAAAGCCTTTGATTCAGGAGTGTAAGCAAGCGTGAGCATTAATGCACTGATAAAAATAGAAGTACATAACACCCAATTGATCTTCACTTTTCCCCCAATCGACCTTTTTGTATTGTAAAAGACTTACAAAAAGACTTCTTAAACCCGTGCGAAGCACTAAGTATGGAAGAATTAAGAGCAATTTTTATTCCCCTGATCAGATTAAATGGGTCGCTGTAGAACCTATAACGATTATTCTAGGTCTATGCTTTCTTCAAAATTATGTGCCCATTAGGGTCAGTGTACCAGACGTCGCAGGATATGATAGTAGTGATGTTTCATGGGAGCACCAGACCAGGAGCTACACATGAAACATCACTACTATAATATCCTGCGACGTCT
>CAZFYV010000232.1:0-6356 GCA_964523195.1 uncultured Pseudobdellovibrionaceae bacterium | reverse complement strand
CGATTGGAGTATATTGAAAAGCGCAGTCCCTACAAGTATCCAGAGGACACCCCCTCCTATCAAAAACACCTTGAAAAAGAAGATAAGTATGCAGAGCGGCGCAGTGAAAAACGTGAGAGATTCAATCGGTTTCAATCGCAGTTAGAAAATATCGTAAAATCTAAAAAGAGTTTTTCTGAGGAAGAGGAATATGGCCTAGAGATCCCAGCTAGGGAGACTGAGAATCCTCAAGACGCCGAAAAACCAAGTGAGTAGTTCCTGGCCTAACTTTCAGAGGACCCTTCGCTGAGTTGACCATCGTTATTAAGAAGTTGCTCCAGGGTTAAATCGGTAATCTTAGAAAGCCCCTTCATGAGGTACCAAAAAATTAATCCAGTCATGATCATAGAAGGAACAAAAAGGACTAAAAAGCCGATCCAAGTCATATCTGCGATCTGTTTGTTAAGTACTATAGATTTCTCTTCAGGGCTCAAGCTTGGGTCAATTTCAGTGAAAATGTAAATCGCAAGGACAAAGTTGACAATAGCACTGACTAAAAAGCTTAGTGATAGAAACAGAGTCGCTTTTTTTTGCAATTGGACCCAGAGATTTTCAGATTGAGAGGCGGCTATTCGCTCCTGAATCACACTCCAAGAAAGAACTCCACTGGTCTTTAGGAACTTCCCTATAAATGGAGAATTAGAAAAACTAGAAAATGCGATGGCGATCCCTATCATTAAAGGAAAGGCGGCTTCTTTAACGGCAAACCATATGCCTTCTAGTTTAGAAAGTGCCAAACCTCCAGTGACTAGGACATTGCAGATACCAAGAATAGACAAAGGGTTTGTCTTTTTCTCTTTCACATAATCCCAAACTCCATAGCCCAGAGGGAATGCTAGAGCCAGAATTAGAGAGTAAACAGGGCCGTTACTAGGAAACCACTCCGCCGAGTTATTGAGCAGATATACTGGAACGACCAAATTGAATAGAATGTTGGCAAAAAACGAATTCTGTTGATTCATTCTCCTTAACTTCTCACAGAATTGGACCAAATAAAAGTCGGGGAGTGGTTAAAAAGGATTTATTATCCTTATTAAATTAAGGACAATTAAAGAACTAACATCAAAAGGTTGTGCAGCATCATGGATATTCCCGCGGAAAAGGTTTTTGCTCTCTTAGTGATTTTTCAGTTGAAGCACTACATTGCCGACTTCCCTCTACAGCGTGAATATATGCTTAAAAAGGCCATGCCCGGTTGGAATTTCCTCATGCCTCTAACTCTGCATTGCAGTGTTCATAGCGTGATTACTTTTACTATAACGGCTTTTATCAATATCAAGCTCTGGTGGTTAGCTCTGATTGACTTCGCTCTCCATTTTACGATGGATAGAATAAAGTCTGGTCCACGATACCTTGGTCGTTTCAATGACCGGGATCGCCCTGGGTTTTGGAATGCTTTAGGTTTCGATCAGATGTTTCACCACCTGACGCACTACTATATTATTTACACTCTTGTTACCACTAGTCTCTAAATTTGGATCATAATTTGATCAGTCTTTAACATTTTGATGGACATCTAACTTCGTATTTTCCAGTATAGGAATAAGTTTTCGAGGGATAGCGATGTTAAAAGATTGGCTCAATGAACACGATTTTACCTTAAGTTTATCTTCTGGTTTTTTTGGATTCTATGCCCATTGTGGTCTATGGAAGGCTTTTCATGAAGAGGGGGTTTTCCCTTCTCGAATTACCGGGGCCAGTGCGGGAGCTTTGGTTGGCGCGGCCATGGCTACGGGTAAAGATCCTGATGAGTTTGTTGATCTTATTTTCAATGTTGAGCGCAAAGACTTTTGGGACCCTGGCATTGGCCTTGGGTTCCTGAGGGGTAAGAAGTTTCGAGATCTTTTAAAGCAATTCCTACCTCAAGAGTTTGATGGTTTAAAGGTTCCTTTTGAGTCTGTCGTTTACGCGGCTCACACTATGGAAACTCAAAGCATCAATCAAGGGGCTCATCTTCCAGAAATGGTTGTTGCTTCGTGCACGGTACCGTTCTTGTTCCAGCCTGTTCGCCTTGGTCGGCAGTTTTTTTGGGACGGAGGATACAAAGATAAAATGGCCTTCACAGCCGTGGATCCTAATGAGCGTGTTTTTGGTCACTATCTTATGAATAAAAGGCAGTCCTGGAGCGAAGCTCAAAAAGATGTGTCTGCCATTGCGGACACAAATAAACTGTTTTTTGCTATTGAAAACCTCCCTCGTGTGACTCCTTTTAGGCTCGACCGAGGGCCAGTGGCTTATTATAGGGCATACTCAGCAGTAAAGAATGCGCTCCAGAGCAAAAATGAGAATATACCAGAGCTACTGACTAACACATTAGACCTTAATCAATCCTTTAAAAAACCACTTCCTAATCACAAAGAATCAAGCTTAAATAAATTTCGAATAAAAAATGAGCAGGACCTCATTTAGGTTATAAATGCTTGTCTTGCTTTTGTTTTTTGGAATTTGCTAGCTAGCAAATTTCATTGTCTGGATTTGTCACAACACAGGTCTAAGATGATTGAAGTTGGTAGTTGAGTTCAATGATAAAAAAGGATTCTAGAAGTGGTTAAAAAAAATAGTCTAAATGTTTTGTTTTCATTTTTGGCTGGTGTCTTGGTTTTAGTTCTATTGAGCCCTGATGCAACAGCCAGAGTTTTAGCTCTCAAGTCTCTTCCTGATTATGGGAATGCTCAAGTGATTCTATCTCCGCTAAACAAGGAAGATAGTCTTTACCTTATAAAGGTCATTGGAGTTCCAAGCATTAAAGAGAGAATCTTAGTGGCTAAGGAAAATCCTAACACCCGAAATTCGAAAAACTACAGTCCTTTTGGATTTAAAGGCTTTCGTTTATATGACGACAAACGCAAGAAAACTATAGTGTCTGGAACTCTTATGCAGACATATCAGCTTTATATTAAGGGCCAACGAGATCCACTCGTTTTTGTAGCCGATCCAGCTTTATTGAAAGGGATGCAGTCGAACCCTTTAAAAAACGAGTTTTTAGCTAAGGAATTTCTATCGAAAGATCGAATCAGTGCTCCAATGGTTGGTGAGCTCGAGAAAAAATTGACCAAAGATTTTAAGGTACAGTGTGGAGGCTCAGTCAGTTTGAAGTACTCTACAAAAAGCACTCAGGCTAAGCTTCGAGGACTTCGTGCCGCTGAATCTCTCGTTGAGCTATGTAAAGAAGATGAGGATTATAAGGCGTCTATTGCGACGATAAAGACCTTAAATTTTGGCGTAGCTAAGAAAGGTTCTGTAGCAGTTAAAAAGAGTGGGAAGTCTGGGTTTATGATTTCTTCGTCATCAGAGAATTACAATAGTATTGATGTTGCTAAAGAATGGTTTTTAAACAACTTAGAATAGGATGAGTCGATGAAAAAAGTAGGAATTTTTAGTTTGTTAGTAATGTGTTTTTCTTTTCTTTCGGTTCCGGCTCATGCCATCTATGTAAAGGACTCGAAAGTATATTTGGAATCTCTTGAAGATTATAATGTCTGTCATGTAGATTTTGACCGCTCAGGTCGCTTTTGCCAGCGAGCCTTAGAGGATTGGTTGAAGAAAAATCCTGGAGATATGTTTAAGGCAGCCAAAATGACTCGCCTTCGGATGAATCACTGGGTCGCAGTAGATCTCTTCTACCGTGCATTTGAAGGTAAAGAGCCTAAATGTGATGATGAAGATTTACACTTGGCTGTTGTCAGTGGTCTTGGTCAGCCGAATAGTAAAGGTGATAATAAGGTTGTAAAACAATCTCTAGAATTACTCGATAAGTGCTTTGATGCAATGAAAGCAAAAGTTATGAAGGGTGCGACAATTACAGGTTATCGATTTAAGAATTCCTGTAAGATGTTGATGGCTAAAGGCGCACTCAAGGGAATAAAAGCCAAGAAGTGTAAGAAACTTAAGTAGATTAAACGAGCCCACCTAAAAAGGTGGGTTTTTTATGGAGGATAAAATGTTTAAAAGGTTAGGGTTTGTGTTACTGGCTATGGTTTTTATGGGTAGTGTGGTAGCGGATGCGAAAATGAATATTAAAGAGAAGAAGAAATTTAAGCAGTGGGAAAAGTTTCTAGTAAGTAGTGACAGCTGGATTCCTACGATGAATAAATCATGTGGAACTAAGATCACGTTTCATGTGAAAGAGGTCATGGTTAAGCCTTATATGAAAGCCAATCGTAGTGGCACTTACTTTTGTGACGGAATTGCATCGACGATGAATTCTATGTGCAAAAGTGATAGCGACAATATCGTTAAGCCAGAGATTGCTAAAATCAAAAAGGTTGTTTGCACCACAGATGTTTCTAAGCCAAAAGGAAAAGCCTATAAGCTGGAAAAGGGTGTTTTGACGGCGACAGTTGGGGTTGAGGCTTCAAATACTGATCGCGCTTTTAAAGAGTGGATTGAGAACAATCTCTAGAATAAAACGACAGTTCTTTAATGAAGGCCAGCCAGATAGCGCTGGCCTTTTTTGTGGCTAAAATCCAATCTAGGGCTTCTAGAGCTTCTGAGCTGGTCATAGGTCTCTGTCTGGTTTTGTCAGAGGTGGCTGCTAAACTAAAGCTATATGGGCAAATTTACGATAAATTCTAAGAGGTTAAAAGAGCTTATGTCAGTGAAGATTGGACAAAAAATAGGCCAATTTGAAGTGAAGCGCGTGCTTGGACGCGGTGGCATGGGCGAAGTTTATCTTGGGCACGACCCGGCTTTGCAAAGAGATGTGGCGATCAAGGTCATTCATCCTGACAAAGTCTCAGACCCTCAAGTCCTAGAACGTTTTTATCAAGAAGGTCGAACACTTGCTGCATTAAACCACCCCAATATTGTTTCTGTCTACGCCCTTGGTGAACAAGATGGTTTTTACTATATCGCCATGGAGTATGTAGACGGTAAACCGCTCAATGAAATTATAAACAGTAGGGGTTTTGGTTTTAATGAGGCCGTTAAAGTCTTTAGGCAAATTGCTGAAGGTTTACAAGCGGCCCATGAAAAAGGTGTGGTTCATAGAGACATTAAACCTCAAAATATAATTTTGAATAAAGATGGTGTGGCCAAAGTTTTAGATTTTGGTATCGCAAAAGTTTTTAACCAAGAAGATCAAAATATAACTCAAACTGGACACTTCGTAGGAACGTTCTCCTATACAGCTCCTGAAGTTGCCATTGGTGGCACTGTATCTTTCCAATCTGATATTTTTTCATTGGGAACCTTGTTCTATTTAATGCTTACTGGCGATCATCCTTTTTATGAAGACAGTGTTTACCAAACTATGAAAAATATCGAATCGAAAGCCATCGAGTTTGATGATTATCTCATCGATATCTTGCCTGGCCCTTTGATGGATATTGTTGTCAGAATGACTGAAAAAAGCATTAAAGACCGTTATCTGAGTCTTGAAAATGTGCTGGCCGATTTAGATATGGTGAAATTTGATGAGGTCTTTAATAACTTTGTCAAAGTTAAGAGACCCGAAGCGCAAATCTCCAACGAAGAATCTATTAGACTTCGTTTGCTTTCTGAAGGTTTTGAGACTCGAGAGATTGGAATCATAATATCAATGGCAGCCTGTAATGAAGAGGACAACACCGTTGATGAAGATCCTGATAAAACAATAGCTGTAGGCGAAGCGCAAAGTCTCTCCATTTCGAAGGAAGCTCTGTCTCGGGCTATTAGGGAATTTAAACTAATAAAATCAAAAGTTCCAAGTCATACAGGGTTTGTTAAAAAATTTCTGAAAAACCCCGCTCAGATGAGTGGTGTAATGGCTGCAGCTCTTTTGCTTTTTGGTGGAGTGTTTTTCGCTAAAAAAACTAGCGATCAATCTATCTCTCAGGCAACCCCACAAGTTGTTGAGCAAAAGGTAACAAAGACTCAAGCAGATGAGAATAAGCAACAAAACAATATTGGAAATCAAGAGTCCAAAGATCCACAACGTGAAGTTGCCAATACCTCAAATCAATCGAAAAAAGATAATACGGATAACATCGAAACCAACAAGAGCCAGAATCAAAGCGTTAAGGTAGCTTTAAATACGACTAAGCCCAAGGTGAAGAAAGCTTCTGGTAAAAAGATTCGAGTCATGAGCTATCAATCAATCGATGGAAAAGTGATTTCAATTGCCAAAGAACCCGGTGGTGACGAAGAAGACTATATCATTCATTTTGATGGCTTCGGGTCTGATTGGGATGGGAAATCTTTAAAGCATAGATTTAAGAAAAGCTGGGAAAATCGCTGGACTTATTTTTTGAAATCTGGAGATGGCAGCTACGAGTCTGTTTTGTTTCGTGGCGAAAAAGTTCTTATTGAGGGGTCGAATAGAGATGTAGTCTATGTTC
>CAZFYV010000231.1:0-6368 GCA_964523195.1 uncultured Pseudobdellovibrionaceae bacterium | reverse complement strand
AACTTCCTTTCAAGGAGGTCAACGCGACCCGATTAATGCCGTTACCGCAGTTAAAGAAGATTTAAATTATGAAAACTACGGATTTGATTATTTTGTAGATTGGGGTGGTTTTAATTTAAAGCTCGAGTATGTATGGTCCATCGAAGAAGGTGGAGATAATGATAAAGTAGGGTATATTGTTCAGCCTTCTTACGAGATAAATGATAAATTACGTTTTGTTTATCGGTACGACTTTTACGATGCTACCGATGAGACAGATGATGATGATCGAACCGAGCATATTATTGGTGTCAATTACCTACCTCACCCTTTGCTCAGGCTGAGGGCAGAATATCAAATAGTAGATTACGCAGCGGATTTAGATGTTAATTCGGAGAATCCAGATTATTCACAACTTATCGTTTCAGCGGTAATTTCATTTTAAGGGGGGATGCATGAAGTATTTTTGTTTAGTTTTTATTTTTGTGATGTCCTTCCAAGGTAATGCTGCTGAAGACTTTTCAATTATTGTTAATATAGAAAATTCCTATGATGAGTTTGATGCTCCGGATTTCTTTTTACTTAAACGTTCAAATACTCAATGGCCAGATGGTTTTGAGGTTCTTCCCGTGATTGTAAAAAGTGAGAACTCAAGGGTGGCGAAGTCTCGTGAAGTGTTCTTGGATCAAATACTTGGATTTCAATCGGAAGCCTCTTATAGCAAATATTGGATTCGACAGAAATCAAAGGGGCAAACGAGAAGGCCAAAAGAGTTTTCAGATTTTAGAAAAGTTCTGAAATACGTTGAAAGAGAAGAAGGAGCAATTGGTTATATTCCCAAATTGATGCTTGGGACCAGTAAAAAAGTAAAAGAGATAGATCGCTTTAAGGTTAAGTAGTTTATTTACTTAGCAGTAATGTAGTCACATATCCAAGATAGATAACGAGTAGGAAGGCTCCAACAGGTCTTCCTATTTTTCTTTTAAATATTAAAAAGATAGGCATAAGTATGACTGTTGCTCCTATCATCCAGAAAAAATCATATTCTAGAATCTTTTCTGAAACGGGAATAGGCTTTGTTACAGATGTTGCGCCTATGATGGCCATGGTGTTCATCATATTGGAGCCAAGCACGTTAGCCACGGCAATGTCATCTCGACCCTTATAGGCGGCGACAGCGGAAGTTACGAGTTCTGGCAATCCTGTTCCCACAGAAATAATCGTGATCCCTATCACTCTCTCAGAGAGACCTGCTAATTCACCAATCTGAATGCCGCCTCTAAGAGCAAGATCTGCTCCTCCGAGAAGGCCTACAAAACCTAAAACAAGATAGCCGATATCATGCCATCCACTTTTAAGAATTTCGATTTCTTCATCGATATCCGCGGCACTCATTCCGCGTTGCTTAGCTTTTCTTAAGGAGTAAATTATGAAAGCTGCAAGTGCTAGAATCATAATGATTCCATCGACTCGTGAGTAAAGATTGTTTAATCCAAATGCATACATAAGGAGAGCTGTAAAAATAAGAAAAGGGAGCTCAATTTTAACAGCGCTTGGAGAAACTTTATTGGGTTTGATCAGTGAAGCGATACCGATGATAGCAAGTATATTAAAGATGTTTGAACCAACAACGTTTCCGACGGCGATATCTGGAGCACCTTTAAAAGCCGCAAGAAGCGATGTTACTAACTCAGGCGCAGACGTTCCCGCAGCAATTACGGTTAATCCAATAGTGGCTGCATCAATTTTAGTTCGTGCAGAGATACTAACAGCAGCCTTTACTAACCAATCACCACCCAGGACTAAGAAGAAGAAGCCGCCCAGCAGAAAACCCAAAGCTATAACAATTTCCATTTCCACTCCCGAACTACGAACTAACCTCGACCAAAAGATGCACTACATAGGGCTAACTTCCGACTACCAGAGGGCACAGAATATCGATGCCTTCGACTCAAATCAACACAAGTTAGTCTAGAAAAAGGCTGAATTCACCTGGTACACATCTTGTTGTGCGAAGACTGCTGTAAACTAAGGGGTGATGCCCTTACGTGCGTTGATAGTCGTATTGATTTTGTTTTTCTGCCATGAGCAGGCTTGGTCTCTTTGTGTCTCAAAGAGTAGGGCAAACCTGCGTTCTGGTCCCGGAACTAACTATAAAGTTACCTGGGTCGTTGGAAAGTATATGCCTTTGTTAAGGGTCAGCCGCAAGGGTAATTGGATTCGTGTAAAAGATCTTGATGGTGAATTTCATTGGATTCATCGAAAGCTAATTACCAATGACTATGATTGTATGGTGGTGAAATCGAGTATTTCTAATTTACGGACACGACCAACGCCTAGGGCTTCTAAGACAGATATCGGTTTCGCAGATCGTTTTACTCCATTTAAGAAGCTTGATCGCAATGGTAACTGGCTTCTAGCTGAAGATGACTACGGTCAGAAAGCTTGGATCTATGATCGTAATGTTTGGGAGCCAATTCGTTACTCTACAATTGAGTTTTAGCTTAATTTTTAAGCAGTCACCTAGACTAATATCTGTGATAAATTTTCTTTTTAGAATAAGGCTTTGTAAGATTTCGTGACAGATTCTGTATCATGGTGATGCGAACAATCATTTCCTGACGCTTTCTTATTTAACTCTAAACACCCTTTAACTATTATATTTGATACTTTATCTGCGTTTTGGGAATAAAACGCGAGTTTAGATTTTTTCCTAAAACAACTCTTTTGCTGTAAGAGAATTTAAGTTTTTTCTTGCAAAAGAAATTGCCTTTGTGTCTAAATATATCAGTTCCAAATTGGCACTGTGAGGGGACAAAGTGCAGTGCAAACTTAGGAGGGGGCAATGGCTTCAACAATTAGTAAAGACCTCATTGAAGAGTGCAAAGTTAAATTGCTGAACACTAAATCTGAGATACTCAATAGAGTAAAAGAAACTAGAAAAGACTTACACAACGACGAACGCGGTGGCGATGAGGCAGACCAAACCATGCGTGTTCTCGCGGAAAAAGAAATTCTTCAAATGCATGAGCGTTTGAGAATGCAATTAGTGGAAATCGAGCAAGCCTTAGGTCGAATCGATAGCGGCACCTACGGTGTTTGTGAAGAGACTGAAGAGCCGATTGAAGCTGAAAGACTTAAAGCGATTCCTTGGACTCGCTTAAGTATTGAAGGTGCTGAAATTCGTGAAAGCTTACAGAAGCGTTACGCGCGCTAAGTGAGTTAGGGGATTTTAGAGGGGGGAAGGGAACTTTTTAAGTTCCCTTTTTTTGTTCGTTTTTAGAGCTTACTTATTCAATAGACGGTGAGCTTCCTCATCTAGCTCTTTATTAGAGATTTCTTGCTCAGCTAGAATCTTTTTCATCTCTGGCGGAGTCCAAGTTTTTCCTTTGCCCACTCCTGGGCAGAATTTTTCTACATCAGACTTCCAGTCTTTTGCATTCATTACTTCGGGCCAGAAGGGCCAAGTTCGACATTGAGTTGGTCGAGCTTTGTAAACTTCACATTTATTGTCTTCAAGAAAAATACAGTTTGTTCGGTTCTCGTCTTCAATTAAGTGATAATTCCCACCTGTGACCTGACAATATTGTTTTTCAAATCGCTTGAGACTGATCCCTAATTCTTTTGCCATCATTTTACGGTCAGTAAGAGTGAGAAAGACGAATCCGTATTCGCCGCGACTCACGCAGCAGTTTCCTGAGCCTTGACACTTAAATTTGAGATTCTTTGGTGTCCATTGTTTAGAAGCCATGGATAACTTATTTAATTTTCGACTAGATTTGTCAATTAGACTTCGTAGAGTCGGTCTGAAAGGGTCGCATTTGCTAGTTGAAAAAGGACTCTAGCGCCGACAATGGCATTCCACTCGTTAAAGTCTGTTTCCCCTGGTGAAACTTCGCAAAGGTCAAAGCCTACGATCTGTTTCCCCGACTTCTTAAGTTGTAGAAGGATGTAGGTAAGTTCGTTGAAGCTAAGGCCTCCAGGGACTGGGGTGCCTGTATCAGGGCAAAGTTCTGGATCGAGACCATCGATATCACAGGACACATAAACTTTTTCAGGGAGCTGATTGATCATTTCATTCACAATGTCGTGCCATGATTTGTTGTTGAATTTTTGAATCATCAATTGTCGATCGTAGAAACAGTGAATAATGGGATTTGAGTCGATGGTCTGTTGCTCCTCATCGCAGAAATCTCGAATTCCCACTTGAACAAGCGCACCGATATTTGAGCAACTTGCAAGCACGTTGTTCATGATCGAGGCATGGGAGTATTCAAAGCCTTGGTAGGCGTTTCTGAGATCTGCATGGGCGTCGATATGTAAAATTCCAAAGCTGTCTGTCATGCTCTGGTCGATGGCTTTTATAAGTCCAAGTGGAGAAGAGTGGTCTCCACCAACAAGTCCAACGCATTTGTTTTGGCTTAACAGACTCTTCGTGCGCTCAAAGATAAGTTTGTTCACCCTCTCGCCGGCTTGATTAATTTTTGCGAGGTTTTCTTTTTGCAACTTGTTGAGTTCATCACCATTTTCAAGTGTAGCGATAATTTCTTGAGCTAGGGGTTTCATGGAATTATTAAGTTTTTCGATGTCATCCCCAAAAGGAGAGTCGTAGAAAATGCCTTTTCTCCATGCGTTTTTCCAGTGGAGATCCTCTAGATCCAATTGTGGACTGGCTTCGAAAATTGAGTTTGGCCCTTTTGAAGTTCCGCTTCTGTAAGACGTTGTTACTTCCCATGGAACCGGTAGAAGGATAAGGTCGGCGAATTCTTCTGTGAAAGGAAGACCGAAGATGCCTAATTTCGAATTTCCCGTTAAACTTGGATCATAAGTCATAAGGTCTACAATATATATTTAAAGGATAGAAATCCACCCACAAGTAGTATGGAAAACAGAATAGTGAGTTTTTCAAAATGCCTCTCAACAAAGCCCATGATGGGTTTGCCAAAGAAATAAATAAGGCCTCCAACAATAGCAAATCGTAAGCCTCTTCCGAGTAAGCTTGCTAAAATGAATGGAACCAAGGGAACGCTCGCTACACCACCAGCTACGGTAAATACCTTGAAAGGAATTGGTGTAAAGCTCGCTAGAAAGATGCTGAAAAAGGTATTTTCTTTAAATTTTTCGACGACGAGCATGAACATTTCTTCAGAGAATACAAACTTGTAAAACAGTCCTTGAGTGGCCTCCCAAAAGAGAAATCCGACCAGATATCCAAATAATCCACCGGCCACGGAAGAGAGGGTTGTTATCAAGGCATAGTGTAATGCTTTTTTGGGTTTACTGGCACCCATTGTCATAAGTAGGGGGTCAGGTGGAATTGGGAAAAATGAGGCCTCTGTAAATGCAATGACACCAAGGGCTTTTGTGTTGTGGCGATGATCGGACCACCTTAGCACCCAGTGGTAAAGGCGTCTCAGCCAACGAAATACAATAAAGCCCGTTTCCGTATCTACATTTTCCATTGAAGACGTCTGATTCAATCTAGGTCCTTAATTTTGACAAAGGTCAGCTATGGGGAGTCCACAGCCAAATCGCTTTTAGAAGTTTATCCTATATATGTACTTATATCCGAAGGAATGTTGCAAGGGCAATAGGCTTTTACAAACAGATTACAAAATAGGTGTAATTCAAGTCCGTAGGCTTTTCTTGCTTTTGCTTTAACTATAGGGGACGATCTTCTCTACGGGAGGACTCCGCTATGCGTATTCTAGTTGGATTGTTTATTTTATCACTTATGGTTTCTTGTACAAAAAAGTCTGGGACTGACGGCGGTGCGAAATCAGTTGGTGATAACAATTTCAGTTTTAATTTAACCTCAGAGCCTAAGACGATTAACCCGATCACTTCATATGAAGTTGTATCCAGGCGAGTTCGTGAATATGTGATGGATACCTTGCTTCATACTAATTTCGACACCTATGAATACGAGCCTGGTTTGGCTGAGTCTTGGGAAATTTCAAAAGATGGTATGGTCTTCACTTTTAAAATTCGAAAGAACGCTAAATGGCATGATGGAAAACCAGTAACTATTGAAGATGTAAAGTTTAGCTATGATGCTTTTTTCATCGATGAATACGGTGCCTTCCAAATGCGTCCTTATTTAGAGAAGATTTCTAAAGTCGAAATATTGGACGAACAAACAATTCGATTTACTGCTAAAGAAAAGTATTACCTGAATTTTGACGTTGTTGCGTCTCTATTTATCATTCCAAAACATATCTATGAAGATGCTAAAAAGGGTAAAACTCTCAACAAGTCTTTGATTGGTTCTGGCCCCTACAAAATAGCTAAGTACGATAAAGGTCGTCGCATGGTTCTTGAAAAGAATAAGGACTGGTGGGGTTTTAATGTCGAAACTTTTAAAGGGATGCATAATTTCGACAAAGTGA
>CAZFYV010000230.1:4195-6416 GCA_964523195.1 uncultured Pseudobdellovibrionaceae bacterium | reverse complement strand
AAACGTTTTAATTTGAGAATTAATTTGAATATAAAGGCGATAGAACATATACATCTAATTATAAGGGAGAAATCTACTTGAGATACTTACTCGCCATCTTTGTTTTTGCTTCAACAGCTTCGGACATTTGGGTCGATATGTTTCGATCTGCCGAATTGGGCGAAACCTCTGAAGTTCACCTCGTAAAGCATACCTCTGACAGCCATTCCACTCCTAAAGTTTTGGCAAGCCATGACCATGAAAATACACCTTGTACTACAGATGGCTGCACGGATTGCCATACCTGTCATTTTGGCCACTGTAGCTTGTTAATACCTAAGACCTCAAATGATCTCTCTTCGGCCCTATCGACCTTAGTTTTTCCATACGTAATTCAGGCGTTTAGCGTATCACTTGATGGCCTATATCGCCCTCCAAAATCCCTCACTTACCATTCTTGAATTCTTTTTTTGAATTTAATAGTCAGTGTTAAGAAGATTTCCGGCTTTAAATCAGCCGTTTGACATGCTTTGCATAATTCACGACCGACTGTGATTGAGGGAGAAAATATGAACCGGTCACATTTTTACCTAGTTGTATTACTATGTCTTCTAACCGTTGCTGGGAAGACAGAAGAAAAAAGAAATGCTTGGTGTAAATCAATAAGCAGTTCCAATGATATTTTAAAGTGTGTTTTAGAGTCTCACCCAGATGTTAAAGTGCAAGAGGCTCAGGTCAAAGAAGATGAAGAGGCTGTCAATTTCGCTCGGCAGAGTCCAAACCCTGAACTCGACCTTCAGGGTGTAAACAATAATGTGGGTGGAATTTCAGGCGAACTCGCAGTCCTTCATACGATTGAACTAG
Organism: uncultured Pseudobdellovibrionaceae bacterium; assembly: GCA_964523195.1. GTDB lineage: Bacteria > Bdellovibrionota > Bdellovibrionia > Bdellovibrionales > JAGQZY01 > JAUHWN01. The sequence goes on along the minus strand of CAZFYV010000230.1, from coordinate 5,573 downwards.
GAGGCAAACGAGACTCTAGAGTTAACGTAGCGAGGGCTCAAATCAATGGCTCAAAATCACGGCTCTTGAAAGTTCAGGAAACCGTTGCAGTACAAACCGTATTAAACATCTATCGGCTAAGGCAAATAGAAAGGGAGCTTGAGTCTGTCAAAGAAAGTCTCGAAACATTTCAACGGATAAGAAAGCGATATAATCAAATTGGGAGACTAAATCCAGAGCAACAGGTATCGGTTTCAGTTTTTAAAATGGCTGAGGAAGATAACAAACTCATAGTTAATACTCTAATAAGCGAAAGAGAACGAATTTTATCAACCTTCAAGGTAATTCTCGGTGAGAATTTCAATCTCCAAAAAATTGTACTTCCTCCAATTAAGAAGAGTTGGCCTAAAATTTCACTTGATAAAGTTCGTGGAGCTGACTCCTTGATTGCCTTAAGCTCACTTGCAACTGCGGAAGCGGAAAGCGAGTTAGCGAAAAGCGCAGCTTGGCCTGATTTATCCATTGGCCCAAGAGTTGAGGTCGATACTGGTCGTGCGGGCGAAACGAAAGTAGGTATAGCACTATCAATGCCTCTCCCCTTCTATAACACTAACAATGGGGGACGAGCAAAGGCGAAACTTCATGTTCAAAAGAGTCGACTCAATGAAATGTGGAACCGAAGAACTCTCGAGAGAAGGGTTAGGTTTCTTTTAGCCGATTACAACCGGTCTTCAAAGATAGTAAGTAGGTCGCTTATTGAAACAAATATTGGCTCAAAACATGTGGAGCTTCACAAGCTCATACGGCGTGGTGTGGTTTCGGCTCCCCTAGTTATTGAGATGCACAGAGAAATTTCAGAGTATTACAAGAATTTACACTCTCAAGAGTTAAGAGCAATTGAAAGTCTTTGGACACTTTATGCTCTAAGAGGAACTATATTAGAGGAGAATCTATTATGATTAAAACTACAAAAATATTTTTTACTCTATCAATTTTGCTCTCTTTTACTTGGGTCGGCATCTCAAATGCTGATGATCATAGTAGGGATCCCAAAGAGAATAACAAAAATGCAACTCACCACCCGACTGACGGACATAAACATAAGAAGAAAAGAAAAAAGAGCAAAAAGACTCAACATAAAAACCACAAACATGAGGCTCACAGTCCCGAAGACGAAGAACACCACGATGGAGAGGACAGCCACGACCACAATGAACATGAGCACAAAAAAAAGACTAAAAAGAAAAAAGCAAAAAAGAAGCATGAAAAAGAACATCGAGGCGATGGTGATCACGATCATCAACACGATGAAGAAGAAAATCACAATGACCACTCAAAAGATGGCGATGGGCATGAAGGGCACGCCGACCACAATGAACATAGCGATCACGATGACCAC
>CAZFYV010000230.1:0-4095 GCA_964523195.1 uncultured Pseudobdellovibrionaceae bacterium | reverse complement strand
CACGCCGACCACAATGAACATAGCGATCACGATGACCACGGCGACGAAGGCTTTGGTGAAGGGAAGGCAATTGTCGATGTTAAAAATGAAGGCGAAAGTTTTAAACTTGCTGATGAAGCTATATCTTTATTGGGACTTGAGTACGGCACCATTAAAAAGTCTGTTATTAAGAATGTCTTCATAGTGCCGACTAAAGCCATTATCTACTTTAACGACGAAAAAGGTATCTTTGTGAAAAATAGTGGCTGGTTTAAGCTGGTTGACGTTAAATTAATCAAAAGAAACAGCAATTGGTCTCAAGTTAAATCGAACAGCCTTTCATTGGGGGAAAAAATAGTAGTTTCAGGAACGGGCCTGTTAAGAGTGGCTCACCTCCAAGCCTCTGGACAGGGAGGCCAAGGTCATGCGCACTAACATCAAAAACTGTATTTCCTGTGAGGCTAGGAGTTAAAAATGATTAATCATCTAATAAGGTCAGCAATATACAACAAAGGAATTGTCTTTGTTTTGACACTTCTCGCCGTTTTATCTGGGATTATGTCTTTTAAGACCCTTCCTATAGATGCTGTTCCTGATATTACAAACGTTCAAGTTCAAGTGAATACAGCTGTTAAAGGGCTGGTCCCTGAAGAAATCGAGAGATTTATCACCTACCCGGTAGAAAGTGAAATGGGTGGCATACCAGGAATCGAAGAGATCCGGTCAGTGACCCGATTTGGTCTTTCTCAAGTCACTATAGTATTCGAAGAAGGTACAGACATTTACCTTGCAAGGCAACTTGTCTCCGAAAAACTTCAAACAATTACTGATGAGTTGCCTAATGGTGTTCAGCCCGCAATGGGGCCTATCACAACCGGACTTGGTGAAATCTACTTTTACTCGCTTGAAGCAAAAGTAAAAGCAGAGGGAGATGCTCGCATTCAACAGCTCATGGATTTGAGAGCTCTGAATGATTGGTTTATTAAACCAAGGCTTCTTACGGTAAAAGGTGTTGCAGAAGTTAATGCAATTGGAGGCTATGAAAAGCAATATTTTGTCAAACCGGACTTATCGAAATTATCTGAGTTAGGAATTCACCTTCGCGAAGTCGTCGATGCAATTGAAAAAAATAACCGCAATACAGGCGGTGGTTATATTCAGCAAACCGCAGAACAGCTTTTAATTCAGGCGACTGGCTTTGTGAATAATATTGAAGAAATTGAGTCTATCGTTATTAAAAAGCTTCCGTCTCTCGAAACTGTTACGGTTGGAGACATTGCGGAAGTAGGACTAGATAGGGAGCTTCGCACTGGCGCTGCCTTGGTTGATGGAGAGGAGAGCATCATCGGCACAGTTTTGATGCTTCTTGGAGAGAACAGTCGCACAGTAGCTCTTGCGTCAAAAGAAAGAGTTGAAGAAATCAAAAAGAATCTCCCCGATTGGGTTGTGATGAATGAGATTTACAATCGCTCTGACCTCGTGAACTCAACACTTGGCACAGTCAAAAATAATTTACTTTTTGGGGCCATTCTAGTTGCAATTGTCTTACTCATGCTAATTGGTCAAATTCGAGTCGCAATCATAACTGCAATTACGATTCCTCTATCACTTCTTGCTACCTTCATATTCATGAAGCAGTTTAACGTCTCTGGAAACCTAATGAGTTTAGGGGCGCTGGACTTTGGTATTGTTATAGACGGTGCCGTAATTGTTATGGACAACTGCGTGAGGACGGTTGCACAAAGAGCCAAGGAGCTTGGTAGGTCCCTTTCAAGGAGCGAAGTTCAAGATGCAGTGGCCGATGCCACTATAGAAATTCGCTCTGCTGCTGGCTTTGGTCAGGCGATCATTATAATAGTATTTTTGCCAATTTTTGCTCTTACCGGAGTAGAGGCAAAAATGTTTGGCCCAATGGCAGCTACATTTTGTTTTGCTCTTGGTACGGCATTTATCTTCTCTTTTACGACCATCCCTGCCCTTGCAGGAATGTTCTTGTCGGGTAATGTTTCACAAAAAAAACCTAAAGTGATGAGTCTTCTCGAAAAACTGTACGATCCAACTATCAATCTGGCATTAAAGCTAAAGCCTGTTGTAGTGATTGTGGGTATCTTGGCAATTATCTCTGGAGGGATTTTATTTTCAAGACTTGGTGCAAATTTCCTTCCGCAATTAGATGAGGGATCTATAGCAGTGCAGTTTGTTAGGCCGACAAATATCAGTATAGATCAATCGGTGAGACTCCAAGAACTCTCTGAAAAGGAAATTCTAAAATTCCCTGAAGTCAGCCAGGTTGTTTCACGTCTCGGAACCGCGGAAGTTGCGACTGACCCAATGGGTGTAAATATTTCGGACACATATGTTTTACTTAAAAATAAAAGTCTTTGGCCAACAGAAAATGGAAAGGTTAAAACAAAGGCTGATTTAATTGCCGCTATTAAGGAGAGACTCGAATCGGTAATCCCTGGTCAAACATTGATTTTTTCTCAACCTATTCAATTGCGATTTAACGAACTTCTTGAGGGAGTTAGGGCTGATGTAGCAGTTAAGGTCTTTGGCGAAGATATGGATGTGATTTCAAAAATCGCTGGACAAGCTTCTGCCATTATAAAAACGGTTCCTGGAGCTGGTGATGCTGAAGAAGAAATAAAAGGCAAATCACCCCTTCTAAGAATAAAGCCAAAAACCTCAGTTCTACATGAACTTGGTGTTGCGAAAGAGAATGTCCTCGACACAGTAGAGACAGCCCTTGGCGGCAAGGAGGCTGGAAGCCTTTATGAAGGTGTTATGCGCTTTCCCATTGTGGTCCGGCTTAACGAGTTTGATCGCTCTAGTATTGACTCAATTAAGAATATCCCTGTGGGGGCAGGAGAAAACCTTACTATTCCTATGAGTGACATTGCCGAAGTTAGAATTACGGATACCTATAGCGATATACGAAGAGAGTCGTCGAAAAAGCGTGCCGCTGTTCTTGTAAATGTTAGAGGTCGAGATACTGCAAGTTTCGTAAAAGAGGCCAGACAGAAAGTAGAGGAAAAAATTGAAGTACCTCCTGGTTACTATATCGAATGGGGTGGAAGCTTTAAAAACCTTGAAGAAGCTCGTGAGCGACTAATGGTTGTGGTCCCACTTGCTCTCCTTCTAGTCTTCATGATGATTTACATGGCATTCAAAAGCATCCTTCAGACATTTATCATTTTTTCCTGTATTCCAATGGCTCTAGTTGGTGGTGTTTTAGGACTTATGATCAATGGGCTTGACTTTAGTATTTCTGCTGCGGTTGGGTTCATAGCTCTCTCGGGCATTGCTGTGCTGAATGGTGTAGTCTTAGTCAGCTTTTTTAACAAACTAAAGTCGGACGGAATCACAGGAGACAAATTGGTTAAGATGGGAACCAAGATGAGACTGAGACCTGTTATGATGACGGCTGTTACAGACATCTTTGGCTTTTTACCTATGATGCTAGCTACTGGAAGCGGAGCAGAAGTTCAAAGACCTCTCGCATCAGTGGTTGTCGGTGGTATTGTGTCAGCCACCCTATTGACACTCATCGTTTTGCCAGTCGTTTACAGAATATTTGAAAATCATATGAAAGTAGTTGATTCGAAAATGAGTCACTAAGGCGCTCTTAGCTGAGAAACCTAGCTAAACGATCTTTCGAGGTCGTTTAGCTCAATGTTTCGTACTTTTACATAGCTTGTGGTCGCTAAGAGACTTAATTACGTAACATTCCTTCACTTTTACCCCTGAGCTGCAACCAGTTGCGATCCGTTTTAACTCCTTTTCAAGTTTTTTAAGTTTTTTAATTTTCTCCTTAACGAGATTGAGATGGGTTTCAGCAACTTCATGTGCATCTCTACAGTTTTCTTCAGGATGATTGTTAAGTTCTATGAGCTTTCTGATTGATTCTAACCCCAATCCTAAATCTCTGGCGTGCTTTATAAAACTAAGTTTTTCTACCTCATTTTGAGAGTATCTTCGCTGGTTTCCCTCCGAGCGATTTGTCGGCATGATTAGTTTCTTTTCTTCGTAGAATCGGATAGTTGACACTTTAACATTCGTCATTTCAGATAGTTGCCCGATTGAATACATTTTTAACTCCCTGCTTGAACCTCTAGT
>CAZFYV010000229.1:0-6509 GCA_964523195.1 uncultured Pseudobdellovibrionaceae bacterium | reverse complement strand
ATCTGAATCTCATTTTCTACAGAAAATCCATAAAAGATCACCTTTTTAGGAAAATCACTGAAAACTTCTCTTGCAACAGGATCATCACCGCAGGTGACTACAGCCCCATAAAACGGAACACTCTCTCCAAAGTCTTTGAATGCTTTTTTCAAAGTCGGGAAATCTTTAAAGTGATCCATATGATCGCGATCAATATTAGTTACGATGGCAATTTCAGGTGAAAGTAATTCAAAACTACCATCACTTTCATCGGCCTCGGCAATCAGCCAATCCCCCTGCCCAAGTATTGACGTCGACTTAATCAAATCAAGTCGACCACCTACAACAATTGTTGGACTCCACTGAGCTCCCATAAAGACAGAAGCCAACATACTTGTTGTAGTTGTTTTCCCATGTGTTCCACCTACCGCTATACCACGTTTCAGTCGCATGATTTCAGCGAGAGCTTCAGCTCTTCGTATTATAGGAACTTTTTGTTCTTTAGCCGCTTGTATCTCAGGGTTTTCCATTTTTACAGCACTGGAATAGACAACAACATCTGGCTGATTAACGTTGCCAGCTGCGTGCCCAATTTTAATTTCTATTCCCAAACTTAATAATCGTTTCACTTGTGCATTTTGAGAAAGGTCACTTCCTGTCACTCGAGCGCCCATATTATGTAACAACTCAGCGAGGCCTGACATTCCAATTCCGCCTATTCCTATAAAGTGAAAACGAGACTGACTCAATCTACTCATTAGTTTCACCTAACAATCTTGAAGAAATCCGATCTGCAGCATCGGGAAAATGAAACTCTTCAACTCGCCCTTCAAGCTCAGTGACGAGCTGAGGGCGATTCACATATTTTAATATCGTCTCTTCTAATAAGACTTCACTCAAATTTTTCTGTAAAATCATATCTGCAGCATTACCTTGCACTAAAACTTCAGCATTTTTCTGTTGATGATTATCCGCAGCCGTAGGCAAAGGAATAAATACTGCCGCTTTTTGACAAGCACAAATTTCAGCTACCGTGCTCGCACCAGCTCTACAAATGATTAAATCCGCCCACTCAAAACGTTTATCCATATCATGGAGGTATTCAAATACCTCAACATTTCCAGGTAGGACTTTATAGGCATCTTGAATTTCCTGGAAGTCTCGAGTTCCTGTCTGGTGAACAATCTCAACTTTATTCAACCAATCGGGCTTCGATATCAAAAGGCGACACAAAACATCGTTAATAGCATGGGCCCCTTGGCTTCCGCCAAAGACTAAAATTCTCAAGGGAGATCGCTCATTAGTTTTAGGACGACTACTCGGCTTCATGCTTGGTCTTACCGGAAGTCCTGACTGAACAATATTTGTAGACTTCAAGTGCTTGGATGCATCTTTAAAAACGACCAAACACTGATCTACAAATCTAGAGAGAAGTCTATTTGCCAAACCAGGAACTGCATTGGGCTCCCAAACAAAGGTTCGAAACTTAAACAGAGACCCAACAAACAAAATGGGGCCTGATGCAAATCCACCTACTCCCAGTAGAGCTTGAGGCCTGAGCTTAAAAAGAAGAAATATGCTTTTCAAAAAGGCAAAAGGTAATCCCAGTAAAGTCTTAAACTGCTGCCATTTACCTACACTTGAGTGGAGTTTTCCAATTGGAACTAAATGTAAAGGAAAGCCCTCTTTTGGAACGATCTTTTCTTCAAGTCCACCCTTGGCACCCACAAAATGAACTTCAACTTCTGGGTCTCGCGATTGAATAGCTTTCGCAATAGCTATCCCTGGATAGATATGACCACCGGTTCCTCCACCTGCAATCACGACTGACTTCTTACCCTTGCGACTCAATTGATGCTCACTTATTTCCATACTCAAGGTTTTTACGATATTCAGCTTCAGCATTCAACAAAAGAGATATTAATATACACATCGTTAACAAGGAACTCCCACCATAACTTAGAAATGGCAAGGTTAAACCTTTAGTGGGTAGAAGTCCTAGAACAACACCTATATTTGTAAAAACTGATAAACCAAAAATTAGAGTTAAGCCCAGGGTAAAGGCCTTTACGAATACTTGATTCGACGAAAACGAAATCTGAAAACCTCTAAAAATAATAATTCCATAAAGGGTTAATAAAATAATAAACCCAATATAGCCCATCTCTTCACCTAAAACCGCTAGGGTAAAATCAGTATGAGCTTCTGGAAGAAAAAATAGTTTTCCCTGCCCCTCACCAAGCCCCTCACCAAACAATCCTCCTGAATGAAAACTCAGCATACTTTGAATCAATTGAAATCCCGCATTGTCTGGGTCAGACCAAGGGTCCATAAAGGCAAACAAGCGCTTACGGCGATAAGGAGCAGCCAACATTATCGCGGTTACACTAGGTATCAAAACCATGGCCGAAACGATGATGTGCTTCCAGGACAATCCAAAGGCAAAAGCTATCAAAAAACAAAGACTCAAACAGAGAGCAAATGTCCCAAAGTCAGGCTGAAACAAAAGTAAAGTTACAGGCGCTCCAACGATCAATAATCGAAAAGCCCATTTCCATTCGCCAAGTCCCTTATCTTTTTCGGCTACAAAAAAAGCGAGTAAAACTACTAAACCTATCTTCATCAACTCACCAGGTTCAACTCGGAGTCCAGGTATAATATGAAGCCAGCGAGTCGCTCCGCCGGCTTTAACACCCAATCCAGGTATAAACGTCAGAGCCACCATCACACTAGCCACAACCCAAATCAAAAATCCATATTTCTCGACAAATCTCCAAGGAATTCTTGGACCGATAAACAAGACCGCTATTCCAAGAAGAGAAAAAACAAACTGCCTTTTAACAAAATGAAATCCGTCATTATACTCTTCGATCGCGAAGATAAATGACGAGGAATAAACTTGAACTAACCCAAGGCCTATAAGCGCTAAAGCGGTGAATAAAATGGAACGGTCGTAATAAAAATGAGTCTTCACCTTATTAGTCTATTCTGCAAAGGGACCAACGTCGATCCCGGACTAGTTGAAAGTACATAGGAAATTCATTTGAGGAATATCAGGTAGTTACAAAAGCAATGCCTACAAAATAAGCAATAAAGACCAGGCGCAGAAAGCGCCTGACAGCAGCTGTTACCTGTCGACAACAGGACTTTCCGCCAGTAGCCTCTACGCACTCATTAAGGGAGGGAATATGAAGCGCTTATTAGGATTAGTAGCAGTCATTCTTATGACTTCAACTGCTCAGGCAGATTTATTTTGCGGACTTTCAGCATTTAAAGCGAAGGATTTATCTGTAGGTTTTGGATGGAACTACATCATCACTCTTGGATACTCTTTTGATAATAGAGCCGACGAATTTGAACCTTACAAAACTTTAGTTTCTGAAGTTGAACCAGGTATGGAAATTGGTGTGACTTACCAATACGTTTCTGGAGCTCAACCGTACTTTGAAGCTTATTTATGTGTAAACCAAACACAGGGTTTTGTTAAAAACTGCGGAGCTGAGAATATTTTTGATCGAATTATTCTTAGACCTGGCCAGGAAATCAATCAGCAGTGGGGGAACTACCTTTTCAGTGCTGCTTGCAGAAGAATTCCTGAACCAAAGATGTAGCCTCAAGTTCAAATGCTACAAATTAAAAAAGGAGCTCATGAAGCTCCTTTTTTTGTATCAATATGAGACACCCTCTCAGAGCTCAGAAGCGCGACCCTTCAATATAGCAAATCAATAGACATATATGAGAATGTTTTAATTCGATTCAACTGGACTGGTTATTCGTCCGATACATTCTTGAGTGATACTTCTGTTTGGTAAAAGGATATTGATGGCTTTACGTGCTTCAAAACTCTTCCTATTTCTATTCATATTTAATCCCTGTTTAAGCTTGAGTACCGAGTCCGGTGGATATTGTGACAACGAAGGTATTTTAGATTCCGATTGTCAAAGTCGAGAGAGAGAAATCAACAGACGATCTTTGCAGAGCTCTAGAGCTAGAATCAGAAGTTTTGCCGGCCCCATTTGTACCGATCTTCAAACCTATGATGCGTGTCGTGCGCGATCAGGACAAAGAAGTAACGTTTGCCAACAACCCTGTGGCACCGGAAACCAACTTTGCGACAACCCCGCTAGTGCAATATGTTCGGCAAGCCCTAATAACCCCAACAAAAGACATATCGATGCCGCTCGGGCCGCACGAGAAACTTACGATCAGGCTCGCTCTCGAGTTTTTGCTCGATTACGATCTGAATTCAACGACAACAGAAGTCCTTGCAACAACCTACCTCAATCTCGAGAAACCCAATGTAAAGAGAGATACAATGAGCTTATGATGGGAGAGCTTTACGAAAATACAGAGGAAGCTAGACAAAGAAAACGAAAAATCGAACAAACCTTTCAACAAGCAAAACAAGATTTCTTAGCTTACCTCAACGATATAGGTGCAAGTCGAGAACTCAAAAACAGGATCAACAGTGTCACTCTTAGTTTCGACTATTCAACTACAAGCCTTTTCAAATATACGGCATCGGCCACAAGCCGAAGAGACGGCAGTCGACAGGTTAAAGTTGGTGGGATGGGATTGTTTGTAGATAATTTACAAGATTCCCTTTATCAAATAATTCAGCATGAACTTGCGCACCACGGAGACGCTCAAAGTTTCTCAGCAAACGTTGGGAACAATTCAACTCTAGGCCTTAACGCAGAAAAGTGTATGACTGATAATGTTGATGCCGGAGATAATCAAGACATAGTTACAGAAGCCATGGCAGACGCAGTTTCCATGGAAGTTTATGCTGCTTCTTTAAGACGTCGAAATCGTCTTATGGAACCTCCTGCCGTTCAGGCAGGAAACTACGGAGGAGCCTTTTTTGATCGCAGAAAAGGCGCTCAAACCAATGGTCGATTATTTTGGAAGATGGCTTCGATCCTTGCACCAAAGTGTTTATACGATGACCAACAAGTTTTAGATGGAGGCGAGAGGTCTCGAGCCAGGCGAATTGAATACGCCGAAAGTGGCTCAAACACTCACCCCCACTTTGAAGATCGTATCAACAGAGTCTTTATGGCTCACCCAAGTATCCGTTACGAGTTAGGATGTGAAAACTACTACGGAAATATTTCTTGTATGGCGCTGGACGGTTCCTGTGCTCAGTCTCGACCTGAAGGTGCGACTCAACCAGTCTATTATGGTCAACATTGCCCAGCTGTGGAAACTGAAGGTGGAACCGGTGAATTCTTTTTATCTGAAGGAACAGGTGGAGGCCCCAATAGAGGAGACCTCCCATTGATAAGAACCGAGACCGATCCCAACGACAGGAACGGTCTAATCCAGTAACTCTTATTTAAACGATCTAACGATCTCTTTAAAGTAATCGCCACGCTCTTCATAGCTATCGAACATATCGAAGCTCGAACACCCTGGAGACAAAAGAACAATGTCGCCAATTCGAGATTTTTGGTAAGCGATCAGCACCGCTTCTTCAAAAGTACCAATAAGGAAGGTCTCGGACATATCACCAATATCTCGATTAATTCTCTCTTTAGCTTCACCACAGAGTATGAGGTTTTTCACTTTCGATTTAATCTTATCTCTTAAAGGCTCATAAGAGAGGTTGGTGTCTTTACCACCCATGACTAAAATTACATTTTCATCAAAAGCTTCTAGGGCTCGAATGACCGCATGAACATTAGTTGCCTTAGAATCATTAAAAAACTCAACTCCACCAACTCGCCTTACGTATTCAAGACGATGAGCAAGACCTTTAAAGTCGTTAATTGCTCCTTGAATCGCTTCATGAGTTGCTCCGTGCTCTCGAGCAGCAAGAATTGATGCCATTAAGTTTTCAACGGAATGGGTTCCACGCATCTTCATATTTTTAACGCTAAAGTACTCAATTTCAGGACCAGTACGTACACGTAGCTCATCTTTAATAGCAACCGCACCACCAATGTTCATAATTTGAGGTTCCAATGAAGCTTTTCTTGAGAAGTAAAAGATACGTCCGCGTTGTACCGATGGATCTCTCGCTAGCTCAACAACGGCATTATCATCAGCATCTAATATTGAAGTTGTAGCTTGATTCGTATTTAAAAAGACTCTTCTTTTTGCATTGATATACTCTTCCATAGAGCGGTAGCGATCCAGATGATTTTCAGCAAGATTCGTGAACACAACGTTTTGCGGTGTAAACCTCTGAACATGCTCTAATTGAAAGCTTGAAACTTCAGCTATTAAAACCGTGGCAGGCTGTGGACGGCTCAAATAATCAATCATTGGAGTTCCAATGTTTCCACCAATCCATACATTTACACCACTATCTTTGAGCATCTTATATATTAGCCGTGCAACTGTGGTTTTTCCGTTAGTACCAGTGACAGCAATCACAGGCTCTTTGATAAACCAGTTTGCGAATTCGAATTCACCAGTGACCATAACACCATGACTGCGGGCATAGTCAAAAATCTTCAAGGTCGGAGGTACGCCAGGAGAAAGTATAATAAGATCCTGCTCCAAAAACTTTTTAGGCGTATGAC
>CAZFYV010000228.1:0-6521 GCA_964523195.1 uncultured Pseudobdellovibrionaceae bacterium | reverse complement strand
AGAAGTGTTTCAAGCTGAATTACTTAGGCAAAAGGCAATGAAAAGAGATCGACCATGCCAAATGATAAAGCTTCTTAGGGTCGATTCTCCAGAGAATTTATCCAACTATGAGTTTTGTTGGAGTTGGGCAGGAAGCCAGGTTCGAAAGCAGGTTAAATCTCTTCGAAAGAAGCTTGAAAAAATGGCAACACAGCCTTCTAAAGATGATTAAACACAAAGAAATATTATTTTCAATTTTCGATGTAAGATCTTAGTATAAGCCAAATTTTCTTATGGACTCTTAATGGAGCGAGCTTTCGCATTTTTGGGACTTTTGATTCCAGAAAAGCTCTGACGTCGAGTAGAGATTGGTCATTCTTTTGCTACATAGGTGGGTATTCCAGTTCTTGGTTCTTATCTATGGTGGTGAGGATCTCCGTGGAGCGTCCTGTGGACTGAGGTCAGGAAGTGAGCGCAATCTCGAGTGAAGTCCCTTCTGTGGAAGGGATGATCTTGAGGAACTCTTTCTTATCAAATCTAATGTCTTTAGCTTCATTTAAATTGGTGATTTTTGTTCACTTTTCGGAAAATTTTACTCTTTTCGCCGTTCGAACAGTTTTATCTTTACTCTTGATGTCCTACGGATCACTTTAGTGCCTGTAGGAGGTGGTCCTGTGGCGAATTCGATTTTAAAGGCCTTATTCGGCCCCAAGAGGCTTAAATTCTTGTCAGGTTATCTTGTGAGCGTTCTTTTCGTGCCGTTGGCGGTGGCGGCAGATACGAGCTCTGAACAGCTTTCAGAAAGTAAGGATACGGGATGGAGCCTCGAGCGACCGATGGTTATCACTTCTACCACTGAGTCGAATACTTATTTGTATGTTGAATCAAGTGATAGGGGTATTGAATTTACCAAGTGTGAAAAACAAAGCGATACGGCTGATAAATGTGCCTATGCTGCGTTTTTACCATTTCAAGCTGATACCCATGGCAAGCTATTAAAGTTAATTGAAATCTCCGAGCAAAATACACAAGTAGTAAATTGGACTCAGTGGGGGATTTTGGTCGTCGGTGGAGCAGCTTGTATCTATTTTGGTTATCGAAGTGGTCAAATTTCAAGTGGACTCCTTTGTGGGGCCGGTGTTACTGGATTGGCTTTTGGTGGTGCCTATGCGCTCGATCAATTTGTTTTAGAAGAGGAACTTACTCCTCTAGACGAAATGGCTATTGAGGCGGTTTTTGAACCATTGATGAAATACGAGCCTGAGGTCGAAGTGACAATGAGTCTTGAAAACTACTTAAGAAACATCAAAATAGTCGAAAGCTTACTTCGCACTTATTCGATTAACTAGATTTCAGAAAAATTAGCGAAATTTTGCGAACTCTTGCAAGTATCGAGATTTATAGCCTTGGTTATAAATCTATGGCCTGGTGCAGATTACTTTGTTCTTTTTTGTTCCCTGATCTAAAGTCAAAGGCTCGAACACGCGAGGTTGAAAAATGTCTGATGGCAGCCAAAATGCTCCAGGAGATAAAAAGCCAAAGGCTCTTGAGACAGACTACTATTCTCAAGCCCAGATCATGAAGCAGAAATTGGACGGTGTAAGTTCAAGTATGTGTTTAGCTAAATGGTTGCAGGTAAGTATGCATTTAACTAATGGTCTGACTCAAAGTTGCTACCATCCTCCTGTTCACAAAATGGATTTAGAAGAGCTCGCAAAGAACCCAAAAGCCCTACACAACACCGAGCAAAAGAAACGTGAACGTCAGATGATGAAAGCTGGGGAGCGTCCTAAGGGCTGTGAGTATTGCTGGAAAATTGAAGATGCTCCTGGGGAGCATATGAGTGATCGTCATTATAGGAGTGGTGAGCCCTGGGCGAGAGAGGCTTTCGACGAAGTTGTGAGCTCTCCTTTCGATTACGATGTGAATCCTAGATATGTAGAGGTCAATTTTAATCAGACATGTAATTTGGCCTGTGCCTATTGTTCGCCCCATATATCTACGACATGGGAAAAAGAGATCAATCAGTTTGGGGCCTATCCAACTCTTGTTCCACATAACGATATTGAGTTTTTGCGCAAACAAGGCTTAATGCCCATCACTAAAAAGAGTGAAAATCCATATCTGAAAGCTTTTTGGGAATACTGGCCAGAACTTTACCAAGATCTAAAAGTCTTCCGTATGACTGGTGGAGAACCCCTTCTGGATCCAAATACCTTTAAAGTCTTAAAGTACATTCAGGACAAGCCAAAAGGTGATTTGGAACTCGCGATTACAAGTAATATGTGTGTTCCTGACGAACTTTTTAATAAGTTTATAGATCAGATGAAGGATATCGTTCCGAATAAGAAGCTGGGGCGATTTATGTTGTTTCCAAGTGTAGATACCTGGGGAGAGCAAGCAGCTTATATTCGACATGGAATGGACTGGGATATATTTTGGACCAATGTTAATCGCTATCTCGACGAAGTCGATGATGGTCTTCTTACCTTTATAGTAACAATGAATGCTCTATCAGTGCCCGGCCTAAAGCGCTTTATGGAAGGGGTTCTTGAATTGCAAAAGCGCCATAATAAGTTTTTTCACCGCGTGTTCCTGGATGTTCCGTATCTTCGGTACCCAGATTGGCTGAGCTTGCAAAACCTACCGACAGATTACTACCCATATATCGAAGAGACCATTTCCTTTATGAAGTCAGTTCCAGAAAATGAATCCAGTTTCGTTGGTTTTAGAGATTTTTGGATTGCGAAGATGGAACGGGTTTTCTCTTGGATGAAACAAGATGTTGATCCTGATGAGCTCATCAAGAGAAAGGTGAACTTCTACCGGTTCTTTACCGAGTACGATTACCGAAAGTCCACGGACTTTTTGAAAACCTTTCCTGAATTCGAATCCTTCTGGCAGGAATGCGAAAGTCTTTCATTGAATTATCCTGAGAAGTAGTTCTAGAGAGCCATTTTTGTCGAGCAATTTAGAAGACTTACATATGAAAAAAGGTTTATAGACACGCTGCGAAATCTTTGAAAAGTTCCCTTTTGGAAGGGTTAATTTTTAGGGTTTAGGTTGGTATCGCTGTGTTTGTATTTGGTGTTGCAAAGTCTGTTGTTGGTCTTTTATTGCTTCTATTAGTGTTCACTTTTTCTCTGGATGTGGAAGCTCATAGGTCGATTTTCGATGATCTCGATCGTGCCCCTGGTGCGAATCTATATGATTCTGAACAGTTAAAATCTTACTATGAAGAGCTCCAAGCTCGAGAGTTTAAACCCACTTTTGGGAGTGAAATCGAATTTTGGTCAAAAAAGCAGATTATTGGGGCCTTGAAAGGGCCAGGTAAGATTGTAGGTAAGTCAGCTTTGCTTCAACTGGGTGGCCTTTTTCATTGGTCACTACTTCCTCTAAACCTATATGGCTTTAAGTATGCAAAAGAACAGATGTCAGAAGAAGGCCTGTTTGTCGCCATGGAAAAAGGAGCCAATGAAGCAGCTGATGAAAAGTTCAATCAGCTGTTAGCAGTATTAAGATCCCATTGTGAAGCGACGAATTTGTGTGAGGTTACAACTCAATCCCATAAAACTGATTACGGTAGGGAGTGGGATGGTTTTACTGTTTCCTATGGCGATGGATGGTGGTTTAAAGTGACCAAGGATATCGCGGTACTTGAAATTCTTATGAAACCGGTAACCGTTGAAGACTATGTAAAGGTTTGGCCACGCTTTCAACGCGACCTTTACAAAAATGCCAAATCAGTAGGTCTCTGGGTTCCAAAATTGGATGGGCCTTGGAATGGCGGTCATATTAACGTCGGAGTGCAATCAAGTTTTGGAGACGATCATCTATTACTTCGAAACTTTCTAGTGGATCTGGTTAATCACAATAGTTTGTTTGATGGCGTATTGGTGAAAGACAAAAAGAATGCACGAACATTTACCTGGGAAGAACTTGGCCAAATAAAAGCTGTGATTGAGTCATATGACCGCGGACAGTTTCGTTCTGTGGAAAGTCTGCTTGAAGCCATGGGCCAGGCTGTGAAGTTAGTTCGCGAGCACTATTTCTCAATAAGAAGGGCCACTCTGGAAGATGTTCATGCAAGAACAATTGAAATTAGAGGATTTAGATCACAGAAGTCGGCTTCTGAATACGGTCGTTGGATCGTACTTTTACATGAACGAATGAAGTATTTGAGATCCTTGAAAAGGCCTTTAGAGATAGACCCCTACGCTGTTGCAAAGGAAGATAAATTCTCTCAGATTAGAAAGTTTAGAAGGTTTGTAAGCGAAAGTAATTTGCCATTTGAAAAGTATTTGGAGCTTATTCCTAACAGTTATAGGAAGCATACTAAGAATTTTGCATATTCCAAAAAGGAACAAGCTCGAATGTGTGCTGGTGAGTTCTTGTTTTAGTGTTGAACCTCTAGTTGATGGCGAATGAGGTCGAAATATTGATCGTTAACTACATCGACTTCCCAATCATCAACGTCATCAAAATTCATGTCCTTTTTAATTAGGAAGTCTCCTTGGGAGTCAAAATCCACATCTGAATCCAACTGAAGTAGGATCTCTTTATCCTGCTGAGACGTTTCAGAATAAATTGGAACTTTGAAAGATTTGATTGCGCAGTTTTCAGTAATCATTGAGGCGACTGTAGCTGCCTGGTGCATAAATGAGGAAGAAACATTTAGAAGAACAATTCTTGAAGAGTTAGCTGCAGAAATCCATTTAATCCACTCGCTAATTCCAAGGGAGTTAATAAATTTATTGTTTTCGAAATCTACAGTCACTTCTGTTTGCCCACTGATATCGGGGAATGCGGTGTTTTCGTTTATGTATTCGTCTATTTTCCAATCCATTGCTTTATTTTAGCGAGATATATCAAAAATATTGAGTGAATACCGCTCCTTAGAGCGGGTCTTGTGCCAAAGTCGATAGTGCGTAACATAATACTTGTTATGGATTGGCTATGAAATAGATCGGGAAATGGTCAGATGGGTTTTGCGCCCTTTGATCATAGGTGTCTGGAAGGGGTTTTTCGTTACCTTGAGCGTCCTTATATCGATAAATCCCGGCCTCTATTATCGAAGTGAAATTTCCACTGATAAAAAAAGTGTCTAGTTGAGCTCTCACAGTAGGCTTTTTATTTGGATGATAGGTGTGAGTGATTCTCTTTAAAATGTCGATCGTCTTTTTTGCCATATTGAAAACATCTCTGGCTACTTTTTTGAACGGGTTTAGTGACTGGTCACTTCGAACATCTGTATTAAAATCACCACCAACTGCAATTCGAGTATCTTGGCCAAATTCGCTTTGCAGGTTCTCTATAACTTCTGCAGCATGTGAGAATTGTTTTCCTCGTAGTCTATTTGATTCTGGGTCCTGTTTTCGATCTCGTTTCGATTTTGCGTGCATTCCGGCTAAAATAAGCTCTGGAGCTTCATGTGGAGTCGGTCTTAGGATGACAACGGGAAAGTCTCTGGAATGAATTGGACCAATTCTATTGGTAACAGGGTCCGTCCAAGTAATATGTTTATGTGTTCTAACTTCTAAATCATGTTCTAGGTCTTTGCGAATCAAAAAGCCTATATCTATACCACGACCATCATTACCTTCTACAAGAACGACTCGATATTGATCGGCTAAAAACTCTCTATTGAATTGTTCTAAGGTTTCTAGATCCTCAATTTCCGAACCAATTATAAAATGTGGGCTGAGTTCTCGGATGATTTCAACTTGCTCTTTTAATTCGTTAATATCCTTCGGCTCAGGTCCAGATCCCTCAATAAGTTTGAATAGAGTATCTGAAATTCTTTCGTGTTTACCTCTATGGAGAAAAAGGTTTTCAAAGTTATATGCGACTCCAACCAGTTCGTCTTGTGGCTGGAGATAAACTGAGCTTATTGGATTCGATTTTTTAAAGAAAAACGGTGACTGACAATCCCAAGCCAGACTTTGAATCGAGTAACACGATCCAAAGCCGATCAATAATATCTTTGCCAGAGTTAATTTCATAGCTAATGTCCCCTGAGTCATTTTGTTCCTCTTATTTTTGAAGTTTGTCGACTTCTTTCATAAAACGTTCAAAGACGTTTTCAAATTCGTTAACATAGTCTTCCACCGTTAGTTCAAACGGTACGTCTGGAGCAACTCCAATGTTCTCTACGTATTCACCATTTGCTCGAAGCATTAAGCTGTTGGTTAGCGAAAAGGTAAATGGGAGTTGAATAGTGCTTCCATTTTGAACGACAGCACCGCCTGCTCCTGCAGTATTTACGCCAATAGTAGTAACTCTGCCATAATCCACTAAGTTCGCAGGAGTGGCATCACCACCTGAGAAATCGAGCTCATTTATGTACATATAGGCGGGTTTAGTGAAGTGGTGAGATTTGTTGACGTCAAATCCGAAGAACCACTTTGCTCCTTTGAGAAGCCACTTTTCAAAGTTCCATCAAAAAGTTTTCAGAAAAGAGATCGGTAAAGTCCATCACCCTCTCACAATCACCAGAATGGCTAAACTGGAGGCCTGTAGCAAACATTGGCCCTTCCAATCTG
>CAZFYV010000227.1:0-6556 GCA_964523195.1 uncultured Pseudobdellovibrionaceae bacterium | reverse complement strand
ACCCATTATTTTTCAGCCTGTATAAACCATAGCTGCTCGTCGTTTTCTACTTTTTTCTTCACGCGACGGTCTGTTTATTATCTTCATGTTCGTCATTAAGTAGTTCGTTAGTTAATTTAAGTCTCTCACCAACAATAGTAGCCAAGGTTTTGTAGATTTGGGTTGAGATTTCGGGGTCGGTTTCAACAAGTTTATGAAGATCCGCCCTGAAAAGTGAAAAGCACTTTGTCGGCTTGAGAGCTCTGGCAGATGCAGATCGCGGACTGTCATCGAGAAGTGCAAGTTCTCCAAGAAAAACATTTTGCTTCAATACTGCGACTTGTGTGAAACGATCTTCACCAGCCGGGATTTCAATTGATATCTCTCCTGACTGGATAATAAAAAGTGCAGCACCCGGTTGGCCATATTCGAATAAAGACTCATTTTCTTTGTATTCACGCAAGTAGAGGACTTCTGCCACCCTTTGTAGTTGGCGATCAGTAAGAGATTCGAAAAACTCTATTCCTCTAAGAAATTGATATAAAGGTTGGCGCTCCTTGGAGTTTGATCCAAGGCTTAAATAATCCCAAAATATCTTTGCTGCTTTTTTACTTTTCATAGCACTCTCAGGTATTTATCGGACCTATAGTGCTAAAAATAGAGGCGAGTTTTACTTCTCTTCGTAGAAAAATTGGAAAGAAGGGTTGTTGCCATCCGAAGATCCAGTTTTACCAATCTGGAAGAGTGCAATGACTTCTGTTTTGGTGTCTTTGCGAACATTAAAAATTAGAAGGTCAGTACTTTCGACCATTAGATGAAGTCCGTGGCCGCCGCCACCTTTGGAATCATCAAATTGGCCACCAGTACCTAAGTAGTTGTTCTCTAAATATTCAATGATGACTTTTTTCGAAAGTGCGCCAAATGGGTCTGATACTCCGAGTGCGACATACATCCCATCGCAAGCGTAACTGAATTCAGCTTCTTCATAAGACTCCAAATTCACCGTTTCTTTTCGATCGAGGTGATTGTATTTGGATTTTCCGTCACTGGTTTGAGGAGCGTCATAGACGGCATTCATGAGAAGTTCCTCTGCCACACTCTCACAGCGACCAACAAGTGTTTTTCGAAGCCCCATATTTCGCAGGTGTTCCGACATGGACTCGATCAGGTCTTTTCTCTCTTTACTAGATTTAACCGTATGGTTTGTGACTTCAACACCCCAAGACAAGTATTTGTCCAAGCCAAAAATGTCGGCGTTAGCCATCTTATTCACTGTTGTAATTAAATTCTTGATCGTAAAAGCTCTATTGTCTTCTGATCGAGCGATAATGTTGTCGATGTATGGATGTTGCTTAAACAGTGGCAAGTACTCCGGTACCGGTGCAGCCGTCATAACAACGCATCTCATATCAGCGTTAGTCTGCTTAGCATCTCCCATGAGCTCAACGAATTCCATGGAGCAAATAAACGAATCGTAGGTATTTTGAGAGAGAAGCTCTTTGGCCTCTTCTTCGGTGCTCGCGATATCTAGATTAACCCCGGTCCCGCCAAGTGCATTTTTTGCCAAATTCTGAAGCTTCTTAACGCTTTCGGCAAAGAGAATTCTTTTATCGCTTAAATTGGCGTGTGGAGAGTTCTCAGTAACGATTGGCTTCAGTGTACTCTCAAGATCCTTTAAGGCTCGTTTTAATTTCAGAACACTTTCGAGCTTGTCTGCTGAAATTCCTTTTTCTAACTGAGAAAGGAGTTCTAGCACATCAGGTAACTGGTCTCGGTCGATTTTAGAAAGATGCTCGAAGGTCTTTTGTTTCAAATTGTTAAGCTCAGAAAGCTTGTTAAAGCTACTTTGTAGAATTCGATTCTGAGTTTCAAGCTCTCGATTTGTCTTCTTAAGTTCTCGATTGCTTTGATCGATTCTTTGTTCGAGAGATTGATTAATATTTTGGATAGCATCTTGGGTGTCTTTAAGTTGCTGATTAATATGTTCATAGTCTCTTGCACGCTGATTCGTGATTTTTAACTTATCACACAATAGAAGTGAATAAACTCTGTAGAGAGCGGCTTGCGCTTTGGTGGATGCCGAATCAATTTCATTGTGAATATGACTTCCATCGATCTTTAAACATTTTACTTCAGTGTCTGCTGTCACTGTGGCGGCACAGGGTTTAGCGGAAATGATCGACATTTCGCCAAAGAGATCGCCTTTGCGTCTCAACTGACTTACGATCTTGTCTTCCAAAGTTACCGTTACGGTTCCGTCTAAAAGGAAAAACAAGTCTTTATTGACTTGGCCTTCGCTAAGAATGGCATCGCCAGGTTTGTATTCAACAACTTCACCAAGAGACATGATCGAATCTAGGAGTTCCTGGGGAAACTCGCTAAACAATCGGAATTCATTGATGTGCTCAAGAATCTCTTCGTTTTCGCTGTATAATCCTGCTGTACTATTCTTTGCCATCAGTTCCTCAGAAATATATGACATTACTTTACTTTATTCTTTTCGGACTCTCAATTCGATAACTCAAACCAATGTGAAATTCAGATTAAGTCCAGCCCCGATTTGTGGTGTCTGCAACCCACTTTGGTAGGGGGTTTTACCAGGTCTCAGTGTGAAACAGTGGAATTTGGAAAAAAAATATTCATCACTTGCGTTTCAAACCTGAACTGTTGCATAAAAGACTCATGCATAATTCCGTTTTAGAGCAGTTAAAAATGTCGCCTTTTAAACCTATGCCTGGGTTTGAAGGTGGACATCGCCAGACCTTGGGATCAAGGTTTTGGCCCCAGCAAAAAGATATCGAGCCCGATGAGATGGTGAGTCTTAGATTGGCCGATGGAGACTTTTTGAAGCTTGCCTTGAATCGACCTAAGTCTTGGACGCCTGGAGATCGTATTGTTGTTTGCATCCATGGGCTCACGGGATGTTATAAATCCAAATACGTCATTCGATTAAATCGATTAGCTGTGAAGCTTGGGTTTTTGGGAGTCAGGGTCAATTTGAGAAATTGTGGACCTGGATTTGGTCTCGCTCGGGGTATCTACCACAGTGGGCGTAGTGATGATGCCGCAGAAATTATTGAATATCTCTCTTCACGTTTTCCCGGGTCTCCGATTTCATTGGTTGGCTTTTCTCTAGGAGCCAATATCAGTCTAAAGTTATCGGGAGAGTTGGGAGAAAAAAGGCTTGGTGGTTTGGATTCCGTAGTTGGCGTTTCTCCTCCTGCGGACTTGGCCGCGTGCTCAAGACTTTTAAGTTTGAAAGAGAACCGAATATATGCAGAGTACTTCATGAAAGACTTGAAAGTGCTTGCTAAGGGCTTGCCAAAAGTTTTTCCTGATATAGAAAATATCGTTTTGCCGAATGACATTACGATTGGTGATTTTGATGAGTTGTACACGGCTCCAAGAGGTGGCTTCAAAAATGCCAACGACTACTACGATAAGAGTGCCTGTGGGCCCTTTGTTGAAAAAATTGAAATTCCAAGTTTGGTGTTAGTGGCTGAAGACGATCCTGTCATCGCTTCTGACTTCTTTTATAGGTTTCCGAAAAAGAAAAATTTAAATTTAGTCTTTCCCGAAAGTGGTGGTCACGTCGGTTTTCTTAGTCGACCTAGTGTCGGTCACGGAGTTCGGTGGATGGATCATTTGATAATGAAATGGATTCTCAACCTGAATTAATTATTCTTCTTCAATACTAAAAGTCAGAGGGTACAAGTGCTTTCTTGAGTAACTAAGTGCCTGCTGGGTTTTAGTTTCAGCCATTTCAAGGGTGAGTAGAGCAACTAAGCTATGTCCGTTTCTATGAGCCGCATACATAATCATGGAAGCTGAGTCGTCGTTTTTTCCAAAGAACTTTTTCAACACGGTGATTACAAAATCTCTTGGGGTAATGTCATCGTTGTGAAGGATCACGCGAAACATAGAGGGTTTTTTGACGTCGGAGTCTGTTTTGGTATCGGTAATTGTTCCGTACTGATCTTCATTTGAAGCCATTGTCATTGAGCCCTTTTAAAAAATCGTTTAGCATACTGCCAGACGCTCTAGATTAGGGGTTAAGAATAAGCAAAGAGACAGGTTTGAAGCAAGTTAAGATTTTCGAAGATATTTCAGAAATTGATGCTGAGAGCTGGAATAAGCTTATCTTGGATGATTTTCCGTTTTCAACCTATGGATTTTTGAAATGCCTGGAAGATTCCCACTGTCT
The DNA here is from genome assembly GCA_964523195.1 of uncultured Pseudobdellovibrionaceae bacterium. Taxonomy (GTDB): domain Bacteria; phylum Bdellovibrionota; class Bdellovibrionia; order Bdellovibrionales; family JAGQZY01; genus JAUHWN01. Next base: position 2,373 of record CAZFYV010000227.1, on the reverse strand, counting down.
GGGACAGGAGCGAGGTTGGTCTCCTAGATACTTTTGTATCTATGAAGATAAGGATTTGATCGCTGCGACCTGGGGTTATGTCAAGGATCACAGTTACGGCGAGTATATTTTCGACTGGGAATGGGCTGAGATTCACTACCGATTTGGTTTAGATTACTACCCGAAGTTTTTGAGCGCTATTCCATTTACGCCGGCTACGGGTCAGAAGATACTTTTGGCAGAAGAGTTGTCTCTAGAGGATCAGTCGGCTATCGCAGAAACTCTCGTGCAATCTGTGGATCAATTCTGTAAGACATCGGAGATGAGTAGTTGTCATTTTCTGTTTACAAACGAAAATGACGGCGGGCATTTAGAAGCGCAAGATTTCAAGACTCGTTATTCCTATCAATTTCACTGGCATAATAATGAATACCATGAGTTTGAGGATTTTTTGAATCATTTGCGTCGCAAGCGTCGGCAGCAGGTATTGCGAGAACGTCAGAGAGTTGAAGAACAAGGGATTTCAGTTCGATTTCTAGAAGAAGATGAGTTGAATGAGGCAAATGCTAGAATTATGTACCAGCTCTACCTTTCTACCATTGATGATAAGATGGCAGCCCCGTACTTGAGTGAAGAGTTTTTTATTAATGCATTTGATAAACTTAAAGATATTGTTTTAGTGAATTTTGCATTTTTAGAAGATGAAGTTGTAGCTGGTTCTATTGCTTTTAAAGGTAAGAAGAAGTTGTTTGGTCGCTATTGGGGCGCATTTGAGACTTTTGATTGTTTACACTTTGAAGTTTGTTATTACTCTTATATTGAGTGGGCTATTAAGAATTCTTACCAGCTATTTGAAGCGGGAGCTCAGGGGCCACATAAGCATCCGAGGGGATTCCTGCCAAAAATAACTAGAAGTCAGCACAAGATTTATAACGACGGTATCGCGGAACCCATTTATCGTTTCCTTGGAATTGAGAGAACTCAATTGGAAGCTGGTATCGAAGACGTCAAAAAGAACACACCATTCAGAAGAGATGAGTCATAAAAAAAGCTCCGCTAGTCTAACGAAGCTTTTTGCTGTTTATTTTTTGCCAACATTAGTACTTTACAGAGCAACCGTAAGGTTTAGTAGAGCTGACTGCTATCGCTTCACCTTTCAACCCTGAATCCAAGGCAGCAGCAACATAGTTTTTAGCACCTTTTACTGCACTTTGCTTGGAAGATGAGTTGTCATCAATCGCACCAGCGTAAACAATTTTCCCTTGAGGATCGATTACAAACATATGTGGTGTTGTTTTAGCATCATACATCTTGCCAACTTTTCCAGATGGGTCGAATAGTGTATTTGATCTGTGGGTTTTCCAAGCACTGTCAATTTTAGCTAGCTCTTCTGTGTTCACATGTCCTTGTTTACCAGGGGCAGATGAAATAACAGAAAGCCACTGTACACCTTTTTTAGTGTATTTCTTTTGAAGAGCCTGCATGTTTTGAGTCTCGTAGTGCTTTTCAACATATGGACACTTGTTGTTAAACCACTCGAGTACAACCCATTTTCCCTGCATAGACGAAAGCTTAACAGCTTTGCCATCTTTTCCAGGTAAGCTAAAGTCAGGAGCCATTTTTCCTACTTCGGCGTTTCCTGCAAAAGCAGTCATCGTAAAACCAAGGGCGATGAGTCCGGTAAATATAGAAACTATAACTTTCATATAATCCTCCATTAAATAGATTCTATTGAATTTAAAAATATTTCTGGGGTCAAGATCTCTGGTAAAATCTTAACCGTGTTAGTCTTTGGGTAAAAAAGCAAGTAGAGCGGGACTCCTATTCTACCGTAGGATTTTAAAACTCGAGCAATCTGAGGGTCTTTTTTTGTCCAATCAGCTTTCATCATGACAAGCTCTTTAGTCTTAATAGCAGAGATTACATCTTCTGATCTAAACGTGACCTTTTCATTCACTTTACATGACAGGCACCACTCAGCGGTAAAATCAACGAATACAGGTTTTTGTTGTTTTTTTAGAGTTTCGAAGCCCGATTCGCTAAACTTGACCCAATTTATAGGGTCGGAAGTTTGTTTAGCGACATCTTGATTTTGCTCAGGAGGATTCACAAACACGAATCGATCTACAGCAATGAGTGACAGCCCGATTAGTATTATGCTGACAAAACGCAAAGTCGGTTTATTTGGTGTTAGTTTTTGAATAGTCCAAATTAAGAGTGAAGCAAAGATCAAGCAGCCTAAAAGCCAAAAGCTCGCAGTAAAGCCAGAAATTGATCCGTAAATATAGACGAGCCAGACCGCTGTCGCAAGTAGGGGGAATCCTAAAAATACTTTTAAGGTATTCATCCATGGCCCTTGCTTTAGCGGTAATTTAAAGTTCTTGAATAGTAATA
>CAZFYV010000226.1:0-6590 GCA_964523195.1 uncultured Pseudobdellovibrionaceae bacterium | reverse complement strand
AAGCCTTTGGTCATAGAAAAAATGAGATTTTGATTTTAGAATATCTGGTAAAATATTTTCGTATGATTTTGAAATAAAGTGTTGGGAGAAGACGGCCCAGTCAGCAGAATTTGTATTAAACACCACATCACCGCACGAAGAACAGAAGTGCTTAATCATTTGGAGGTTCGGGTGTTTGAATTGTTTTATTCTATTTGAACCACTTTTGATTGTAATGTTCTCTCGGAGCCAGGCGTTCACAGCATGAAAGGGTATATTTAAAAGTTCTCTACAGTCACTACAGTGACAGTAGCCTCTAACCTTGGGCTCGCCTTTCATTTCAATTTCGACGTTTCCACAACTGCAATGTGCCCTAAAAGTTTGTTCCATTATTTCTGTCCTTTGTTGCATGAGCCTTCGCCGAGGTAGTTGCCATGAACATAACCTATGGTTTCCTTGTGCTGGATTTTGCACCAGTAATGTTTGTTCCTCCATTGTTTATACTCTTTTGCTTCGAAGTTACTTTCAAAGGCGAGCGCGCGTAAATCTGCTGGCATCTCCGCACACCCGAGGTTCTTTAGCCCATTTCCATTATAGGGTATTTCACCGACTTTCTTCCCTTTGCTCGACGGTTTATCTCTAATGTTAAGAGTGTCATCACTTAAGACCTTTATAACTTTGTAGCAATCTGGCCCATCAGCTGTAGCTAGAACTTGAAAACCTGAGAAAATAAAAAAGGTGATAAGTACTAATTTGTTCATATGTTCCTTCCTCGTTTTAGAGGTTCAATTTATTTAACAACTCTACGAATGAATTATCGATACTTTTTGAAGCAGTGTCTATTTGAATTCGAGGCCTGGTCCATGGGTGATAGTCCCTATTTATGACATCTTCCCATGTTGTTTTTTTCAGATTTTTGATTCCAGTATCTCTGATTTCTAAGCGATTTTTATGTTCAGTTTCATTGGAACAGCAGACTTCAATGTCAACGAAATTGCAATTTACAGAGGTGGCTACCTCATTCCATTCATCTCTAGAAAGCTCCCAAGGATTGACCGAGTCGGAGATGACGTTGTTCCCGGCCCGTAAATTGTCTTTAACAACTAAGTAAGTAAGACGATAACCTTCTCCTTCGACTTTATCCATTTTGCAGACATCTTTAAGGCCTTGTTCTATAGTATCGATACGAAAATATGCGGCTCCGGTTTTTTCAGCGAGCCTTTTAGCCAGTGTGGATTTTCCTGATCCTGGAAGTCCAGCAAAAATATAGAGTGTCGGTTTTGATGTTTTCATCATTTAAGCTTTCTACTTTTTGGGTCTCGGCATGATAGCTTCATCAAGCTCTATTTGTCTTCTAGCGACTTCAGACATCTGATTGGCGTCGTGTTTTTCCCCCATAAATTCAAATAACTCTTGGACAGGAACGAGTCCTTTTCGACCCCGCTTTTTGAAGCAAGCTCTCACATTTGCTGATGCTACAATTTCATTTTTTAAGTAGAATTTTTGAGATATGTAAAAAAAGTTTTTATCCCAGCTCTCAACTTTTGTATGCAATTCATAGGAGTTGAACAGGTTTAGGGATCTCCTGAAGACCATGGATTCAGAAAGTACTACCGGATAAAATCCACTTTTAAAGACTTTAAAGAAAAAGCCCGTGCACAAAAGCATGTCGAATCGACCGATATCCATAGTCGTGAAAAAACGACCATTATTCATGTGAAAATTAATGTCTAAATCAAAAGGGTAAACTCTAAACCTTGTAATTGTAATATCGGTCATTTGAGATTTTTTGAAGGTAAAGATTCTCTTTATTAGAAGGGGAATAAGTTTGAGATAGATATCCAATTTAGTCCTCTATTACTTTCCAGGTATCAGCTCCATCAAACTTTTTGATTTTAATATTGCTTATGTCGACATTGGTAAAAAGACGTGCGTTTACACCCATACGGTTTGATTGTTTTGGCTCTAGGCCCTGCCAGTGGCTATAGCATGAGCAAGTTCTGCAATGAACAAAGGCTAAAGTTTTATCCCCCCAAACATACCTATTGAGGTCCTCGTCTTTTGCTATAAGTTTCACTTGGCCTTCTTCAAAATAAGCCATCAGGCTTCCATATCTACGACATGCTGAGCAATTGCAAGAAAGTAGACTTTCTGGAGTGTCCGCATCTATTTCTAGTTTCACTTTTCCACAATGACATGAACTTTCGATCATAGACTTCTCCTGATAAAAATATCTAATAATTGAGAATTAAAGTCTAGATCAAATTCTATAATTTAGTTAGAGTTCAGAAATGTTCAGTTTATTGTCTCTTTTAGATGAAGTTGCTGCGACACTGGATGATGTTGCCGTAATGAGCAAGGTTGCGATTAAAAAAACCAGTGCTCTAATGTCTGATGACTTAGCGGTAAATGCAGGTGTTGTAGATGGGGTAAATCCTAATCGTGAATTACCTATGGTAAAGGCGATATTCTACGGTTCACTACTTAACAAAGTTTATTGCATAGTTGGTGTTGTTGGACTGTCATTTATATATCCACCGCTAATAAATTGGATCATGTTAATAGGTGGCCTTTATTTGTCATTTGAAGGTGTGCACAAAATTATAGAGAAGCTTTTTCATAGTAGTGAGTCAAAAAAAGCCAAAATGAGTCAGGTAACTGAAAAGTCGAAAGTCAATGGAGCGGTTCGAACGGACTTGATTCTTTCCATTGAAATCATTGTGATAGCAAAAAGTACACTGTCAGGTGACTTCATTACTCAATTGTTGGTTTTGATTGCAGTCGGCTTAGCAGCCTCGATATTGATTTATGGACTTGTGGCTTTAATCGTAAAAATTGATGACTTCGGTTTATATTTGATCGCAAAAGGCCAAAAGAAGCTGGGTTCCTTTTTTGTTCAATCGATGCCGTATATCATGAAGGGATTAGGAATTTTGGGAACAATAGCCATGTTGCTAGTTGGCGGTGGTATTATTGTTCATATTTTTCATATTCCGATATATATCAACGAGTACTTGATGAATTTAGTAATTGGTTTGATTGTGGGAGCCGTCTGTGTTGGTTGCTTCGAATTATTTCTTAAGTTTAAACCTCAACCTGCTGAGTCTTAGGTTTTTAAACAAAACTCTTCAATAAAACTTTGGTGTTGAGGAAAGCTCTGTGAAAGTGTCTTCCTGTCTGCGAGCTCAAAGTCTGAAAAGTCGAATCCGGGAGAAACTGTGCAACCTACTAATGAAAAAGTTCCTCCTTCAAGGACCTCAGCTCCAAACCAACACCCCTTTGGAACCAAAAACTGAAAGACCTGGCCTCTCTTTAGATCTGGTCCAATTATAGTTTCTCTATATTCACCATTCTGATTGAGCATTACTACCTTGAGAGGGTCTCCAGCGTAGAAGTGCCACATTTCATCTGATTTTATTCTATGTAGATGAGATTTGGAATCATTTGTGAGGAGGAAGTAAATTGCTGTAGAACAATTTCGAGGTCCCTCAAAATTATTTAGATTTTCTAAATGTGTTGAAGATCTGTAAGTTTCCTTAAAATAACCTCCCTCTGGATGAGGCTCGAGGTTTAATTGATCTATGTATTCTTTGTAATTTAGACGCATAATTTATCCCAATTAAGATTAAAAGATAACACTATATTTTGTAGACCAACAAATTCAAGTCTGTTTAGATTTATTTGGTAGAGGAGAGGTAAATGATAGTAAGAAAGTATTGGACTTCGATAACAGCAGAAATTGTTGTTCACGGTTCTCCTTGTGAGGTTGTTTGTTATGGTGGGTCTAATGAATCAATGGCAGACGCCGAAGTTGAGGCTAAGAAAAAAGTTAAAATTATGGAGGCTAAGCTTAATGGTGATAGTTCTTCTTTAGAGTCATATACGGTTGAGATTAAAGAAGAGCTCATTAATTCTATCGATGAAAGAAATGTGATTACCAGAAATCGATATGGTGCTTTAGTTTTAAATAGTGAAAATACAATTTTTTTAGACATCGACTACCCGAGAACCACTTTCTTTAGCTCCTTGTTTGGGCTGTTTTCAGCAAAGCCCAAAACGACTAATGAAATTAAAAAAATTTTATTTAATCAAGTGGTCGAGGTAGCTGAGAACAGTTTTTCACAATTGAGTTTTCGTATTTACGAAACTAAGCGAGGTTACAGAGTTGTGGCCATAGGGGAGAATGTAGGGCCTAATACTGAGGTAGCTAGAGAGCTCTTTAAAAGATTCAACTGTGACTATCTATATACGCAACTATGTTATAAGCAAGATTGCTATCGCGCAAGATTGTCTCCAAAACCGGGATATATCCGATATAAAGCTCTAAAAGTGAAATTTCCTCGTAGTGATGATGAGCAGAGAGTTTTCGGTGACTGGTTGCGTGGATATGAGGAGAAATCAGAAAATTATTCAGTATGTCGATTGGTGCATTCAGTGCGAGAAACTCGTTATTTAGATGAGGTGATCAAGGTACATGATGACTACTGTAAGGTTAGCAAGAACTTACCTCTTGGATAATCATGCTTTTCCAAATAACACCCAAATTCCCACTCCAATAAAAGTAGTACCACTAATCCATTTTATGATTGTTGGGCTAAGAAACACGCCAAGGTATTTGCCTGCCAATACTCCTAATGTTCCTGCGATGGTCATCGCAACCAAAACACCAAGTAAAACAGACAGAGTTGATTTGCTGCCGGCCGATGCAGCTAGTGCGGCAAATTGTGATTTATCACCCATTTCAACTAGGAGTATCATAGTAAATGTGGAAATGAATACCTGCCAATCCAAATTAAGCCCTAATCATAGTGTTGCGTTCGGTGTGGTCGAATATGCTATCTTTGTTTTTCATTTGAATTCTTGTGTTTTCATCGTAAGAAAATGTGTCTTGATCAATCTTCTTAAAGCTCACTTCATAAGTCAGCGTTTTAAATTCCTTATCTAAAAATGGATTTGAACAAAGCCCGTACACAGGGCTACCCAGTTCAGCTTCAACTTTGAAGCTTGAGTCAGTAGCGAGACATTCGCCTCCAGCATTAACTGATATACCTCTGGGGACTATGAATGATTTCATGACCTGGTTTCGTTCCCCATCCCATATAAAATACCCGACTTCCTCGTGAAAAGGATCATCGTTGTTTCCTTCTTCCCAAGCTTTTGTAGAGTATCTCAAAGCGAACAATTTCTGTTCGTGATTGTCTACATCACCTATGGGTTCAAAGTTCATTTCCTGTCTAAACTTAGTGTTTTCAGTCTCTCTATTCGGGTCTGGAGCTTGATTTTCCCCAGTGTGACCTTTACTCTTCCATTTTCCGATTAAAAACGCTATTGGCCCGTATTCACTATTTTCCATATAAGATCACCCTCGATTGATGCTTATTAAAAATTAGCATTCAGAGTCGTTTTTTCAATAATTGACTACAAGCGCTGCCTACAGATATTCACTTTCAATTGGCATTTTCACTAATACGAATATATATTTTTAGGTATGAAATATGCCTTGATTGTCTTTATAATTTTAGGAGTTGTATTTAAATCCGAGGCTGGAGACTTAGCAATAGGTCCGGCTCTCAGTGCTAAAGAAGACAATAGGGTCAATAATGGGGAAGCAACCGGAGAATTCATTTTAGTTCCATTCCCGTTCATTTCCTACACAGATGAAAACTTTTTTATACAAGGAAACTTTGGAGTATGGAGATTAACCCACTCTAAGATGTTTACCTTTGGCCCGATGCTATCAATAAGTGATCCGGTGTATAGTACAGATGGAATCGATGAAAGAAAGCGCGGAATCTGGGGAGGGATGCACTTCCGTCTGGCATTTTTTATGATTGAGTGGCAGTGGGATCTTGTTGGATTTAGTAGGGGTATGAAGCTAAATGCCAATTTGGTCTATCCTGTAAAGTTTTCTGATAAATTCACAACAGTGGTTCAGTTAGGACAATTCTTTTTTGATAAAAACTTTGTTCGCTACTATTACAATGTCAGTGCTGAAGAATCTTTAGATAGTGGATTGCCAGTTTATAATGGTGATGATTCTCATCGAGCTTTTTTTCGGCTTTATAATATTTATTCCTTTATGGATCCTTGGCAGCTAAGGTTTCTCATTCAATACAATATCGAAGGGTCAGATATATCTGACTCACCAACTGTTAGTGAGAAAGATCGATTTGGTTACTTACTAGCTCTTCTATATAAGTTTTAAACCTATAAGTGCTTAAAATTACTGACTTTATAGTCATAGTTTTTGCCTATTACTTGAATAAACCCTATTCATTTTCGTCTATATATAATTTGCCCTATAACTCTTTGAAGACGGGGCAGATGGTGGGCACCACTTGCTCGGTCCTAAGTCGCATCAAACTGATGGTTTATTGATTGGGGGACCAGATGAAAAGTTTAGAAAATGCCACTGGTGAGAGTTTGGGTCACTGGACTGATATTCAACAGTCATGGCGTCCATTGAATCTCGATAAAAGTGATCTTGAGATCATAACAAATCCGGCTTTGAGAATAATGCTTGAGTTTATGAAGCACAGAAGATCAGTTAAAGATTATGAATCTTGTGGGGGTTCAACATGTCCTAAATGCATGGGGCCTCACCTTAAAAA
>CAZFYV010000225.1:0-6621 GCA_964523195.1 uncultured Pseudobdellovibrionaceae bacterium | reverse complement strand
TGACGAGGAAAATAAGGTAATCAGAGTAAGAGTAAAATTTGATGGAACACCTTTCGGGTTCCCCCTAAAAGAGAATCGCGTGAGGATGTCACTCGATAAGCAAGGCGATATAACTCTCATAAATTATGAATTCGAGTCTGATTTAAAGCCTTTAGCTAAATTAGTCTATCCACTCATTCGTCTTGGATTTGGAATGTTTATAAAGAGAGTCTTCGAGGACCTTGCATATTATAGTGAAAATGGTGTACCACATCCTCGCAAGCAAAAAGAGTTGAAGGCTGTTGCTGCCACAACTTAGGTTTAAAACAGGAAGTATCGAGGATGTCATGTCGACAAAAGAAAATCTTATAGCGTCTGGCGCAAAGTTGATTGCTAAAACCGGATACGAAGGTGTTTCCGTTAGAAAAATTTGTGCAGACGCAGATACGACGATGAACATGATTCATCATTTTTTCGGAAGCAAGCACGGTTTGTTAGAAGCCATTGTCGATAAATTCAATGATTCAGTTTTTGAGCCATGTCTTGTGATTCTAGAGTCACAAGTAGATTCGAAAAAAGAGTTCGAAGAAGTGTTTAAGAAATTGTTTGAAAAGTCATTAGAAGCTTATCTAGAAAATCGTGAAATTTTATTAGTAGTTATTCGGGAGGAAGCCAATCCTAAATCGATGGTTAAGTATCTCAAAAAAGTGACTGAATTTTTTAGAGAAGGGCAGAAAAAGGGATATGTTCGAGACTCAATTGATGTTGAGATGATTAGTGGTTTTATGAATGACAGAATAATCAATCAAGCTCAGTTTGCCCCGTGGGTGAAAAAGGCTTGGGGTGTTGATGTATATAAAGATAAAAAATATCGAGAGCAATGGTGTGCATCAAGTATTGATCTTATCTTACGTGGACTTATGACTTAGGAATCACCCTCGATAATTTTATTAACTACAACTTGAATTGTCTCTTCATCAAAATTTGCTTCGACTAACAGGGTAATGACTTTTGTTAAGTCGTCAGAATCGACAGCTTGATAAAAATCATCAAGAGCCCCCATTTCGGTGAGTTTTTCCAACACTAAAGTTCCTTCAAAATCTGATTCGTTCATGGCGCTCCCAATACTGAGAAACTGAACATAGCAAAATCATCATTGAATTGATAGGATTTCTCTATAGAGTTAGACCTTCTATGGGCAGAATTGAGATTGAAATACTGATAAATGCGCCGATTGAAAGATGTTTCGATCTTAGTCGGAGCATAGATCTTCATATGAAGTCTGCAGGCGAAACCAAGGAAAGGGCTGTTGATGGTCGAACATCAGGTTTAATCGAGCTTGGTGAAACTGTAACATGGGAAGCTATACACTTTGGTGTAAAACAACGACTTACAGCACAAATTACAAAGTTTCAAAGGCCTAATCACTTTCAGGACTGTCAGGTTAAGGGAGTTTTCAAAAGCTTTGTACATGACCATTATTTTGAGAGTGTCCCTGGGGGAACTTTGATGAGAGACATCTTTGAATTCGAAGCTCCTTTCGGCTTTTTTGGCCTTTTGGTAGAGCCTATTGTAAAGCGCCATATGGAGAAATTTCTTTTAGAGCGAAATCTAGTTATCAAAGATGTTGCTGAGAGCAATGATTTTGCTCTCTTCCTACAGACCTAGGTGTTTACTGCAATACATTAAGAGTCGAACACCAAATCTTGTTTATTTGTAACTTGTATAGATGCAGTATCCAGCGCATCCTATATGAGATTTTCAAAGATGGAGAGTGAGATGAGATTATCAGGAAATACGATACTTATTACGGGCGGAAGTGCTGGGATTGGGCTGGCTTTAGCTAAAAAGTTTGTCGAACTTGGAAACAAAGTTTTAGTCACAGGGCGAACTGAAAGTAAGCTTCAAAAGGCCAAAGAAGAGGTTCCAGAATTAGAGACTTTTGTATGTGATGTTTCTCATCCTACTGCAATTCAAACTTTGGCGAATCAAGTTAGAGAATCTCACCCTGGATTGAACGTTTTAATTAATAATGCAGGAATCTTTATAGCTAGAAATATCACGAGTGCTGCCAACGACTTGGATGAACTTGTAAAAGAGATTGATATTAATTTTTCTGGAACCGTTTGGACGACTTCTTGTTTTGTGGATATCATTAAGAAAAATAAAGGGACAATTATGAATGTCTCTTCTGGTCTAGCATTTGTTCCACTTCAGAGTGCACCAATTTATTGTGCAACTAAAGCTGCTCTTCACTCCTACTCTACCTCTTTGAGGTATCAATTGGCTGAGTATGGAGTAGAGGTGATTGAACTTGCTCCGCCTGCAGTGAAAACTGATCTTACAGCTGATCTCCCAGAAGATGGAGAATTTAAGATGCTGACAACTGCCGAGTTGGTAAAATCGACTATTGATGGAATCAAGGCAGGTAAAAAGGAAATTAGACCAGGGCAAGCTAATCAACTTAAGTTTATGTCTCGATTAGCTCCTGGATTTATAGAAGATCAAATTTGGAAGGGTTCTAAATTTTTGCTTCCAAAACCTGACTAGCAGAAATTGAACTTCTTACGGTTATTGAGGCTATGATCTATTAACTTCATCGACCTGTTCATTAAGAGTGCACAGGTCGTATAGCCACCCTACTAAAAATAGTCCACCGGTTAGTAAGTACAAAATTCCTGTGAGCCACTTTCCCATATAGAATCTATGCAATCCGAAAGCACCTAGGAAGCCCAAAAGAAGCCAAGCCACCGTATAATCAGTAGCACCAGAAGCATATTTAAAGTCTGCGTCTCGATCCATTCCAGGAATCAAAAAGAGGTCTATAATCCATCCGATACCAAGAAGGCCAAGGGTAAAGAAATATAGAATACCCGTAAAGGTCTTACCAAAATAGAATCTGTGAGCGCCCATAAAACCAAAAATCCAAAGAATATAGCCGATAGTTTTGCTATGAGTATCTTGTCTTGAATTCATTTATCTCAGCCTTGTTTAGAATTGGTTGTGATCGAGTCAAAATAATACTTTTATCAAATTTGTTCAAGATGCAAGCTGAGGGTCATAATGACTAAGTTGGCCGCGGGTGTCCATCTACTCTGAGCTGGAAAAGGAAATAGGGAGGAATGCAAACTCCAGTATTGTTTTTAGATCTAGCGCAAACAAAATCATCCCTGCAAGGAGTGTTGTTGTCACAGGCTTTAAGTGAAATATCTCCGGTAAAGTCAGTTAAGCACTTCGTAAAAGGTTTATTTTGAAAAAGGCACGAATTAAATCCATTAAATGCAATTAGTCCGCAGGCTTCTCCTTTACCTATTTTCTCGCAGTAGTTGTGGCACAAGCCTCCAGGAAACCCATCTCTCGCTTTAAAGCAGTATTGATCAGATCGACAAGCACGTGCGACTTTCTTGATGACTCGGTCTTTCCTGCCGTTTGCATTTTGAGAGACTCTCCCGACATCACAAGGGTCACCAGCGAACTTATTAACTTCAGGCAGGCACACTCCAATGATATTATTGTTTATAGCTGTATCAATACTTTGACATTTTAATCCACTTTCACAGGTCCATTTTGAAAAGCTAGGGTCTTTCCCTAAGGTACAATGGGCTCCGTATCCACCTCGTTCAGTTTCGAGTCTTTCAGAAAACCCTCTTTTTTCATCAGGCTTTTTATTGGCTAAGAGGCTTGCGAAATACTTTTGTCTTCTTAAAAGGTCGAGTTGAAGGTGACCCGATCTTGCCATTTTTACGGCGTTTGCACTAAAAGTATTTTTTCTATCGACGCCTACAAAATGAAACCCTGCTACGGACCTACTTTGATGGCAGCCGATACAAGTCATATCGTTTAATCGCCTTAGGTAGGCTCCTGGAGTTTTAACAAAGGTATTCTCTTTAAAATTAACTTTTTCGAAATCTGATTCCTTGTAGATTTGATCAAATGGTCTGTTGGCCAATCTTGCAATTCCGTGAAAGGCCACAGAAATCGCTTTTTTAGTCACAAATTTCTCAGGGATAACTCCAATCCCCTCATCAAACTTTTTAAGGTTCTCAGGATTAGTTAAAAAGTCTTTTAGCTCCTTTTTTAGTTTTGGACTGGATTTTACTTTAGCGACATCGACCATATTTTCCATTAATGCTGGGGTAAATACTTTTTTAGATTGATCGTAGCTAAAGACTCTAAGTAGGTATTCAGCATAGCCTCCAAAATCCCCTCGAACTGTAGATGGCCAGCGAACCGCTTGAAGGTTTACCTCTAATGACTTGAGGTTTTTCATTTTGAAAAGAAACATATTGTTTTTTACAACTTCAAGTGGCGAACCTCTCCAAGACTTAGCAATTTCGGTACAGTTATTGGAGCTACCATCTTTATCTACAAGCCAAAAAACCATATTTATAGTTACGGGCAGTCGAGAGTAGATGTTTTCTTTCATATGAGTTTTATTGTAGGCCATTCGATAAAGGAGTCTGACCTCACCACATTTGTATCTCGGATCATTGGAAAAAGGTGCTCGATCAAGGCGAGTAACTAATCCAACGAGTTCATAAAAAGATCTTTTCGAGCTCCACCATCGTTTATCAAATAATCGATGTTTTTTAGACATAGTTACGCTTAGGTATTTATCGCCAGATTTGATTTTGTCGAGATCTGCATTGATTACGTTGGCAAATGACTTATAGGCCTTATTTTTATAGAGATTCGTATTTGTCGTTCTCGGTTTTCCAGAGACGATCTGCGAAAAGGTAAGTCCTTCTTTTTCGAGCTGGGACATTTGGTCCACCTGATCCATAATTAGGATAGGACTTTTATCCTGACTTTCTCCGCTGTTTAAAGTCATCAGAGAAGTTAAAATAAAGACTAGATACTTCATACGCTTATGCCCCAACTGTTATATATAGTATAGACTTGAATAAGATACTTTTGTCCTATTTATTACAGAGTTTACTAAGTTTTTGCAGTTGGCGAGAACCAACTTTTGTCTCAAAATATAGAATATAGCTCGATTATCTAAGGAGAGGGTTTTATTGAATAAAATTGAATTGTTCGACTCAGTAAAACTCCATAGATTCCTCCATCTTTTGGCTGAGATGAGAAATAACCCAGAAAATGGTCTTGCACAGTTCAGTGACAAGCATTCTGAGGATGTTTTTCAGCAGCTCAGAGATGAAATTACGGAGTTGGGAAGCTTTGCTGATTTTACCAATGTTCTAACCGACACTGGTGTTGTAACAGAGCATAGTCTCTTTAGAGAACTAATCTATAGAGTTAATCGAAAATTCTTTCCACCTGTTTATAGAAAACAGGAGTTCAGATCTATTCTGAGAGACTTAAATGAAAACTATAATTTCTCTGAAGCGGTTCTTAATCAAACTGAAGACTCTATTGCAGAGTTTTTAGGTAAGGTATTTGTTTCTAGTCCGACCGATAGCAGGGCATTTAGGCAAAAGCTTCACCCACCTTTCAAAATTCTTATTACACGTTTGCTGTATCAGTGCACTTCAAGACATATTTTTAATAGGTTAGATAAAGTCCCGGAAATTCAGGAATATATACTTGATCTAGATAAAGTAGCCTATGAGTTTTTAGAGTTTGAGAGTGAATCAGCTCTGGAAAAACTAGATCAATACCTCTTAAAATGTGAAGAGGCTTGTGAAGTAATTCACGAATCTCGAGTGACTGAGGGTATTTCTCTTGAGGTTACTTTTCGAATCATAGCTATCAAGGATATTATCAATCGAATCCGAGCTCTGGAAATTTTGTTACTATCCAAAGAAAAAGCGACCCAGCTTCGGCTATTAGCCAGGTTAATAAAAAGTATTATTCATTTAGAGTCAGAAGCGAACAAAATAAATGCTCTGTTTTGGGAATATGTCGAGTTAGTTTCTTATGAAATTACTGAGCACACTGGGAAGAAGGGTGAGGATTATATTCAGAGAGATACTAAGGGAAATGCGAAAATGCTTAAAAAAGGACTCTATGGTGGTGCCCTGGTAGGTCTTCTTGCATTTTTAAAACCTATTATCTCAGAATTCAATCTAGCGCCTCTTCAAGAAGTGATTGGATATAGTTTTGTTTATTCAGGAATTTTTCTTCTAATATATTTTGTTGGTGGAGTTTTAGCTACAAAGCAACCAGCAATGACTGCCGCAAGATTAGCCAATGAACTCGATGAAGCTCAGCCATCGACCCGTTTTCTGTGGAGAGTCTCGGCTTTGATTCGCGATACATTCCGATCTCAGTTTTTAGCGATATTCGGTAATGTGGTTGTGGCCTTACCTATAGCAGCTTTGGTTTATTATGGGGTCGAGGAGCTTGGACTGTATAGATTATCGGACTATACAGGTAAGTATTTGATAGAGAGTTTGCACCCTATTTTTAGCTTTTCAATAGTTTACGCCTTTATTACTGGAATTTGTCTAGCGGTTAGTGGTATTGCCGCAGGGGCATTTAGGAATTGGTTTATCTTTAATAAGATCTATGGGCGACTTAACGATCAAAGTATCTTTGTTACCTTGTTTGGAAAATCTCTAGTAAAAAAGTCTACTGATTTTATCGATCAACATCTAGAAGGTTTAGTCGGAAATATTAGTCTAGGAGTCATGTTAGGTGTTTTGTCTGAGGCAGGAGAAGTATTAGGAAAAGAGTGTA
>CAZFYV010000224.1:0-6649 GCA_964523195.1 uncultured Pseudobdellovibrionaceae bacterium | reverse complement strand
TATTATTCCCACCAAGTGTCTGAATGAAAGTAATTTGCAAATTCAGAGTGCGGCATTGCTGGAAAAGGTAAAGGCAGGAGATGAGTCTTGGACTAAAGAAGTACCTAGTGAAATAGTCTCACTTATAAAGAATGGATATTTTTCTAAATAAAATTGAGATTTTAGTCTGGATTCTCAAATTAGAACAAACAAGTAACCATTGAGTGTAGTAAAATAGGATTTGAAATGGCTAGGAAGATTTTAAAAACATTAGAATCGATTCAGTATGAAGCTCGACCATATATTTTCTTGAGTATGGGCTTCTATGCGATTGTCAACGCACACTACTCTTCATTTGGTGCGATCCTCGGACTGCTTTTGATGTTTCTTGCTTTTTTGATTATCAATGCCCGCTATCAATACAGAAATGTCACTGGGGCGAAAATTGAGAGAGATCGAAAACTTACAGAACAAAGGCAAATGGAAACAAGCCATGGAATCGAACTCGCTAACGATGACGCTCCTTCCAACTCTTGGGAAGAAGGCGTTTCCAAAAACTAAACTTCTGTTTGATTCCCACAAATCCAAGCACTAAGAAAAGGCCACATCTCTGATTTGGCCCGACCTCCGACGATTGCGCCGATATGACCACCCTTGGCTATAAACTCGGTATATTGAGATTCGCTACAGAGGCCCTTTAAGGCTTTCGCTGATTCGGCTGGAACAATCCCATCGGTTTCCGAAAAGATATTCAACATTGGAACAGAAATATTTCTTATGGAAAGCTCTCTAGTTCCTACTTCGAAGGCGTCGCTTAATACAAAAACGTTTTGTTTATAAAACAAATCAATCAATTCTCTAAAGGCTTCACCTGGAAAAGACACATTGTCATTACCCCAGGCTTCAAGTGCAAAAAATCGATCTAAAAATTGGTCGTTTCCTAATTCAGAAAAAAGTTTCTTAACTTTGCCTAAAGAACCTAGTGGAGAGAGCATTTGAAAGGAACTCTGCATGAGGTACCAAGGAACATTACCTGTGGCCTCTACTAGTTGATCTATGTCGAAATTTTCCACTCTAGTCCAATGACTGAGAAGACCATCGTTATGAAAGTTTATTGGGGTCGTCAAATTTACAAGTGCGCCAAGCCCCTGGGGACCGTCGGCTGCAAAAAGGTTGGCTAAATTTCCACCGAGACAATACCCGATTAAACTAACATCCTGCTGTGTTCTTTTTCTAACAATATTGAAACACCTTTTTAGATATCTAAAAACTATGGTTTCCAAATTGATAAAACGATCTTCATCAGTGGGCTCACCCCAGTCGATGAGAAAAACATCGTGACCTTGCTCGACAAGAAATTCTACGAAGCTGTAATTTGGCAACAAATCTAAAATGTAATATTTATTTATCAGAGAGGGAACGACCAATACTGGAGGTTTAGTCCTGGGAGTATCAGCGAAATAATGGCGCAGTTTTAATTTATTTTCTCTGTGAATAACTTCATTGGCAGTGGCAGCCATAGACAGTGAAAATGGTCTGTACCGCTCCAACTGAGGAGTCAGCTTGGGCCAATCTAATAATGAACTGGCATTGTGATCCATCGACTTATACCTGCACTTCTATTGTGTTCTCGAGGTCGTTTTCTTCTTCGTCGTTTTCTTACGTTGAATGATCGGAGCCTGGGCTTGATCAGATTTTATTTTCAAGTCATCAAGTTTAGCTTCCAGATCAAAAATTCGTCCGTGAAGTTCGTTCAAAAGGTGGAGTGTCTTTTCTTGATCTTTTTTGTTAGGTAACAACAAATTTTTCCAGGTTTGAAGAAGAGCCCGGTCGACTACGACTTTGTTTTTTAGCCCTGAATTTAGAGCTTCAGAAGAGGCCTTTAAAAATGACTTGTTGCGCAATACCTTTTCAAGGTAGGATCCGGTCTTCTTCTCCCACATTTTATATATCTGCTCAAATTGGTTAATTTCAGCCATTCTACCCCCTGGAAAGTCGGCATTGTTCCCTGAAGATCGCTAATTAGCAAGATGAATTTTTGCAATTGCGACATGATTTCTTGCAAATGGGCCTACACTCCATTATCAAAGTCCTTTAGAAGGAGATGTTATGCCTCGCAAAAAAGCCTCTAATGATCCCAATGATCCTACAATAAGAATCAAGAAGTATGGAAATAGAAGACTCTATTCAATGGAGGAATCGAAGTACATCACTTTAGGAGAGGTAGAGAGACTCGTACGTGAAGGGCATCCTGTAAAAGTGATCGATGCGTCTAATGATAAAGACATCACTTCAGAAATTTTGACTCAAATCCTTCTTGAAAATGGCAAAGTGAAGAATTTTCCAGCAAGCGTTTTGATGGAAATGGTTCGCATGCAAGATGATGCGCTTAAAACTTTTTACGAGCGCTATATGCAATTGGGATTAGACTTTTTTGTCGCGACTCAAAAGGAGTTTGGCAAATTTTATGAAGGTATGATTCCATTTCCTAAGACTCCAAACCTCTCTGACTTAACATCATTGTTTTCGTTTTCTAAAAACAAAGACGAGTCAGGCGAGATGGAAGACTCTAGTGACCTCAGAGAAGAAATAGCTGTTCTTAAGAAAAAGCTGGAAGGTTACGAAAGCTCCAATCACACACGCCTTTGATGCAAATGCAAAAATAAAAACCTGGGTATTTTCAGTCGCTTAACCCGTAATTCGTATTTTATGCTGTGCTTGCAGCAAAAAATAAATTGACCCCAATTCGGGTTCGAAGCAGACTAGGTCCATCAAAAACACTAGGGAGGACCTAATGGCAACAGCTTCAGATAAAACAAAGACGACCCAAACACCAAATTTTGAAAACCCATTTACTGAATACTTCTTCAAACCTTTTCAAGACAATGTGGCTTGGACAAATATGCAACAAACCTATCAAGACCTTTACGAAGTTCAAATGAAAGGTATGCGCGCAATCACTGATCAAACTATGGAGTATGGAAAACGTCTGAACGATCAAATCACTCATAACCTTGCAGAGACTTCAAAGCTCACTCAAGAAACGATGAAGTACAATATGAGCCTACTTGATGGCATGAGAACAATCTTTACTGACACTATTGAAAAAACAACTAATAGACATTAATTTCTACAGACTACGAGACGCCCCCCAAAAACGAAAGTCATCCAGCAAACTTTCCAGGCCCTCGTAGTCTGCTTTTTTTGAGGATTTCATGCTTCTTTCGCAGCTCACAGAACACACAACTCCAAATTTATCTTCGCGAAACACCAACAATCTAGCACACAAGCATGAAGTTCTTTATAAACTCAACAAACAGTCTCTTCTTTTTTATCCGTCTAAAAACACAACAAAAGAGCCAATCTTACTTATTCCAAGTATAATAAATAAAGCTTACATTCTTGATCTCCATAAGAATTTTAGTTTGGTGGATTATCTCAATTCGGAGGGACACCCGGTTTACCTTATTGATTGGGGAACTCCAACCGATGAAGATCAGTTTATAGAGTTCGATGACTTTATAGGGACTCATTTACATCGACATGTAAAGAGCGCTCTTCGCCACTCCAACAATAAAAATATTGGCCTTGTGGGATATTGCATGGGAGGAACCCTTGCAACTATCTACACTTGTCTACATCCTGAGAATGTTAAATGGCTTGTGAATCTTTTAGCTCCAATAGATTTTTCAAAAGCAGGCATGCTAGCTGACTGGACATCTAAAGAAAGTTTCAATGCTGATTTGCTTATTCAAGCACTTGGTAATATGGATCCTGGTCTGATGCAAACTTCATTTCAAATGATGAGACCACTTAGCAATATATCAAAGTTTGTAAAGCAAACACTACACCCAGTAGATCCAGAGTCTAAAGAGTTTTTTGATCGATTGGAAGAATGGGCATGGGACAATATCCCCTTTCCTGGAACAACCTATACCAAATATATAAAAGACCTCTATCAAGATAACTTGTTAGTAAAAGGTGAATTCACTATTCATGGTAAACCAATTCATCTAAATGAAATTAACTGCCCCACCCTAGCTATTAGCGCTGACAGGGATCATATTGTTCCTGTGGAGTCGGCCAACGCCATGGAAACTTTTATCCAAGATGAGTTTTACTCGAGCAAAACTATTAGAGGTGGTCACGTTGCAGTGGTTGTTGGACCAAAAAGCAAGTTAGAGCTTTGGCCATATCTGACAAGTTGGATAGGTGGGCAATAAAAAAAGCGGCTCCATTTCGAGCCGCCCCCCAATCGATTTAACTTTAACGAGTTTTCTCTCGTCAACTCTAGCATCAGCTAGACCTAGGCGAAAATTACTTATTGATGTTTGAAACCATCACGTCCCCACGGTCCGTTTGTAGACTCGCAGAAACTGTTTCAATAAACTTCACGAAATGGTGAAGTGCTTGATCATTAATTGTTCCCTTTACAAAAGAACAACCATGTCTGTAGCAGCCCTCATCTTCAATACCGCGAAAGTTTTGTACCTTAACCGTGAAAGGAAAGTACGTTTGCTGATTTAGGTAGACTCTCATAGCAATTTCCTCGTCCTCGTGGAAATGACCAAGATCCATATCTAAATCAATAGCTATACCGTTTTCTGAGATATCGTATATTGCACACTTGCAAAGCCCCACACCAGGAATCACAACTAGCGCTCCTACGAATTCAGATAATATTGTTCTCTTTACTATTCTGCGCTCTTCAGAAATGATTTCTGAACGGCGTTCAGTCATATCCAAAATAGGAGCCGAACCATCAACTTCTTTCTTTTCAGCTTGTGACGTTTTCTTTTTTGCAACAAAGTCGATTACTTTATTTCCAGTGTCCATACAAAGACCCCCATGAGCTTATGATAACTATTCGGCCCCGAGTGTCTCAAACTTGAGCATTTTGGTGACTTTTTTCGGAGGCTCGACCTAAGTCTCTGATTTGTGTATGGAAAAGGAGCCATCGAAATTTTAAACAGGCCTGGCATTTTTGGTCCTGCCCATTCAGCCGATCTGTCTACATATTATAGATACGTTAGCAATTCATGACTGAACTCTGCAAGATTGCCCTTATATCAGCTCAATTGGTTTTGAAATCAAACCTAGAGCTTCTTGACCACACTTTAGCGGCCTTGTTCTTGTAAATGTAAATAATTATAAGAGTTCCCTTGATAGAGGGACTTGAATCATGAATAAACTTAAACTAGCTCTTCATTTAGAGCACTTTGGATTTTAAATAGGCCTTTGGATATGGTTGTTCGAGCATTAATAATCAGCTTTGCCATCCACTTTATAGTGGCAACGGCAGCCTATATCTATGAACCTCCAGAGGACCAAAAAGACTCAGACCCAATCCTCATAGACTGGATCAGCCCCAAGAATGCAGGCACAGTTAGTGATCCAGGAATTCTCGAGCAATTCAAGCCAAGTATTGATGAGCTAAAAAGAAAGGCCGCACTTCTCTCAAGGAGAACTATTAGAGTTAGAGAACAAACCAAAGCGCAAAATTTGGGTTACAATGCTAATAGCCCTCAGGCAAACAAAAGATTGAACCTGAAAGTCTCTCCAAAGAAACGCCAACAAAAAAGTAAGATCTCAGCCCTCGCCAATGGAGACTTTTCTGTCGGTCGCAGAGGTCAAAGAGACGAGGTATCTGTTCCACTTACGATTGATGCCAGACAATTGCCATCCTCTTATATTCACGACCTTCCCCCTGGAGTTAAACCAGGGACTATGACTGCATTAAATACGGATCAACATCTCTACTACAGTTTTTTTAGCCGAGCTAATGAAAGGGTCTACCACAGATGGGTGGAAGAAGTTGGAGATACGATAAGGGACATGATTCGAACTCAACAAAAAGCACTTCGCCCGAAAAGGTACTCCACGACTCTTAAGATCTACCTCGATGAAGAAGGCAATTACGAGGAAACTGAAATCTTTAAGTCTTGTGGAATTGAGTCTATCGACCGCGCACTTCAATATGCTTTTAAAAAGGCTCGTAAAATCCCTCACCCTCCCGAAGGCTTGATAGAGGACGATGGTCGAGTTCATTTACTATACTCGGTTCATGTCGATTATTTTCCCCGTCAGTAGCTAATTAAATCATCAAGAGATTCTAGACTCCTTGCCGTTTTTTCAATTTGATACACTAATTGTATGTTTAGAGTTTCACTCAACCTTTTGCTAGGTCTCTTTATCGCAGTAATAGCTAACACCGGTAAAACTATTGGGCTATTCGAAGTCGGCGTCAGTGCCAATTACAAGAAATCGTTTTTAGATGAAGATGCATTCGACGAAACACAGTCATATACAGGATCTGTGACCTACTATTTCGGAAAGCAGTCTGCACTAGAATTGAGTTTCACAAATGGACAGTCATTAAGATTTGTACCATCCGACTCAGATACACTTAGGACGACTTATAAATACACTGTATTAGGTGCAGATCTCGTTATTACTTTTGCAGAAAGAAATGCTCCATTTATTCCATACCTTAAATTAGGAGGAGCATATTTTAACGAGAAAAAATTAACCTATGAATTTGAAGACTCTAATGGTCTCGTTTTTGATCGGGAAACAATAAACCTTGATCAAGCACTAGTTCCAAGCACGGGGCTTGGAGTGAAGTTCCGTGTTACCGACTCTTTTTTAATAAAAATAGGTTTGGAAGGAT
>CAZFYV010000223.1:0-6654 GCA_964523195.1 uncultured Pseudobdellovibrionaceae bacterium | reverse complement strand
CACTGTTTTTGAAAAGTAGTGGAGTTCGCTGTGGGTAAATTGACGCTTCAACCATGAAGCTTGGTTTCTTTTACGTGAATTGTACATGCCGGTAATGCGAACATAGTCTCGTTGGCTAATGCCCACTGCACCCAAAAGGCTCACATTTTCGAAAATTGGAGTGAGTTTTTGACCATTAATGCGTAGTTCATGGGCGTCAGGAATTCCGTCGAGAATAAACATTGAGCCCGATTGAATGTAGTTAGGAATCGAAAAAGGAGCTTTTCTTTCAGAAACCTTAGAAAGTTTAAAGCTGGGAAAAGAAATCAGAAAAATAAGGCCGAAAAAAATTCCGGCTAACAAAGCGATATCTCCAAGGGCTTCTCCTTTGGCGAAGAAAAGCGGTTGCACTGGAGATTTTGTTTCGTTTTGTTTCAAGTATGACTCCTTTTGGCTCTCAGAGCGCGTTTCCGGTGTCCCTTAATTCATATGCTTAAAAAATAGGCATATAATATCTTATCACAATTCGCTTCAAGACCTAGTCCGTTAACAAACAGATTGTAAGCAAAGACTCTAGTCTGGGTCGAGTGAGAACCGCACTTACGTATGATGTCATTGCCTTGGCAGGACGCCAGAAAACTGATGACCAATTCATTGTATTCAGTGGACTTAGCGGAACGAGGGGTTGGCATTTATTGTGCTTTATCTATGCTCGGAGGGGTTTTTGAAACAAAAGTTGAAGTTCTTTAGTCTTATTCAATCATTTATGGGTCTAGGTCTCATGACTGGACTAATGATTTTATTAGCGACTCCATTACAGGCTAAGCAAGAAGTCGAAGTTCAAACTAGAAAACTTGGTGATACCACCCATTTTGAATTTTCTGGACGATCTCAATGGCCCTATGTCATTAAAAACGAAACTAAAAGTAATAGTCCTGTTATTTATCTAAGATTGCCTGCGATAGATCAAAAGTCGAGTGATGTTCTTTCTAAAATTAGTGACGAGAGAATCAAAAAGATTGAAGTTACTCGTCTTGGATTAGATCGACAAACTGAGATTCGTATATTCCTAAATAGTTCAAAGGTAGAGAGTTTTGATTATCTAACAGAAGCTCCCTCGAGATTGGTTTTAGATATCTACACGAATCCTCAGCTTCCTAAACCAGTGGATACAGCTCAAAATCAGCCAGCTAAAACAAGGTCGCCGGCAGGAACGGACTACATCGTTGCTGAAAAACCTCAAGTTAAATCAAATAAAGCAAAGTCTAAAGCTAAGAAAGTCAAAAAGAAGGACGAGAACTCCTCTGGAATTGCAGAGATAAAGACAATAAAGACTTTAGATGGTTCTGATCCGTACCTAAAACGATTTGATGTTTCTAAAAAAGAAATTAAAAAATCATCCATTATTGCGAGCCAAACAAATATCTATTTACCGTTTCCTCAATTTCCTTTGGACAATAAGATTTACAATCTTTTGGTTAATGCACCTACAAAATACGAGATTGACCCCAAAGACAGAGACGAAAATAAGAAAGCCCGTTTTATTCTTGGTCTCTTTGAGAAAAATCGTTTTGCAAGTTTAATTAGATCTATTCAAGAGTTTAGAGAAGAGTTTCCTGATTCTCGTTATGAAGAGATTATGGGTTACCTAGAAGCAGATACATACTATAAAAAGTATAAAGAAAACGGTATCGTTCAAATGTTCGATCAGGCCATGGGCCTTTATGATGAACTTTCTAGAAAATATCCAGCTTCTCCGGCCAGTGAGAGAACTTCTCTATTTTTAGGTTATGCCTATCAGACAAGAGGAGACCATTTGTCTGCGATTAAGTTTTTTGATCGGTATACACGAAATTATCAAGACTCAAAGTTAGTGAGCAAAGTTAATATTGCTAAATCTAAGAGTTATTTGAAACTTGGTAAATCAAAGGAAGCATTGGAGACCCTTTCTGAGGTCGAAGAGAATGCTAACTTTGTAGAAGACCGTGCCGAGGCCGCCTATCTTAAAGGTAATGTTCCTTTCGCTCGAAAGAACTATAAAGAAGCTATCGTACTTTATGACAAGGCTATTAAAAAGTATCGTCCATTTATAAAGAACAACCCTCATGCTTTGTTCAATTTAGCTGAGTCTCTTTTTTGGGATCGCCAGCCGAAGAGAAGTCTAGATACCTTGCGGGTCTATATGCAGAGGTTTCCGGATCATGATCACGGTGGATACGCACTTACTCGCATTGGTGAGCTCATAGAGATTTTAGGAGCTCCTACTTCTAGGGCATTAGGTGCGTATAAGGAAAGTTATTTTCGATACAGAAATTCGACAGGAGCGAAAGTTGCTAGGATTCGCATGTTAAGTCGTCGAATGAAGGACATGAAAGATAAAGAGCTTAATGCAACGATTAAAGAAGTCTTAGGGACTCGAGAAGAGTTAGATCTTCCTTATTCAAAGGAATTTATCACCTTTATGATTTCTGATGGTTTCTACTCACGTGGGGACTATGAGGAAGCAACAAATACCTTGGTTGAGTTCTTCCAAGGAAATCCAAATATGGACAATAAAAAGACCTATCAAGATCGAATTGTTAGAAACATTACTTCGGATATCAAAAATAGCGTCGACAAACAGGACTTCTTTGATGCGCTGAGAACTTTTGGACGATATTCAGTAACTTGGCTAAAGGCGAATAATCGCGTTGATACTGAATATTTTATTGGGCGCGCCTATGAGCAGGCTGGCGTTTTCGATAAGGCCAGAGAGATTTTTGAAAAAAGCCTCAATAGATTGATTGAAATTGATAAGGAAGGAAATACCTTTACTCGAAGTGTATTTGAAACTCTTCCCTCGATGGAGTCTGCAAGGCTGCGTATTGCTTCAGTTAACTTTAAAGAAGGTGAATTTGCTAAAGCTGAAAAAGCCTTAAAAGACATCAAAGAAACCAAAAGATTAACTGAACCGGAGCAAATTGAGAGAGTGGTCCTTATGGCTGATATCTCTAAAGAGAGAGATCAGGTTGATTTAGCAAAAAGGTATTACAATCGTTTGATCGAAAGTTGGGAAGGGCAAGAAGCTCTTAAAGCAAAGCCCCACTACGAATTGGGATGTATTTTAAAGGAAGAAAAGAATCACAAGGATGCGATAGGGAATCTTTCTAGGTCTGTAGAGTTGTTAGAGTCTTCGGGGCTAGGGACAGGTAACAATAAACTGTATTTAGATTCTCTTGAGAAGCTTGGCGATTCTTATGCGTCTACAAAGGACACAGAAAAGGCTATCGGTACCTATGAAAAGCTTTTAGCTAGTGTTCAAAATAGTAGTGATAGTCCTTCCGTTAGGTATAGGTTAGGAACACTTCATTTTGAAAATGGACGAATTAAAGAAGCTCAACAAGCTTGGGCGCCACTGCAAGATTTAGAGAATAAGTTCTGGTTCAATTTGGCTCAGGAAAAGCTAAAGGAATCAGAGTGGAAAGATGAATATAAAAAGTATATTAACCGTATTCCAGCAATGTCAGGGATGACTCAGCAGGAGTAAAATATGAATCAAGTTATTTTAAGTAGAGACCCAGATATGCATCGTGTTCTGCAGATTGCAGAAAACATTGCTCCGACAAAGGCTACGATCCTCATTCAAGGAGAGAGCGGAACCGGAAAAGAATTGCTGGCCAGGTATATTCATAATAAAAGTTCAAGGTCGAACAAAGGGTTTATAGCAATAAACTGTGCAGCAGTACCAGAAAACTTACTTGAAAGTGAACTCTTTGGTTACGACAAAGGAGCCTTTACAGGAGCGGCAGGTGCTAAGCCGGGTAAGTTTGAGTTGGCTAACGGTGGAACCTTTTTACTGGATGAGATCAGCGAGTTGCCATTATTGCTTCAAGCTAAAATTTTGAGAGTCATTCAGGAGGGAGAGATTGAGCGACTCGGTGGTACTCAGGTCAAAAACGTGGATGTTCGAATTCTTTGTACATCAAACAGAGACCTATTGAAAATGGTTAAAGAGGGGCAGTTTAGAGAAGATCTATATTATCGACTCAATGTTATTCCTCTAAGAACTCTTCCGCTGAGAGATCGTCCCAATGACGTTAACTATCTCACTCAACATTTTGTTGATCATTATTGTACGGTTAACAATATTGAGAAAAAGGTGATTTCTGCGGAGGCTATGGCTAGGCTGAATGAGTGGAATTGGCCAGGTAATGTAAGAGAACTTCAAAACACTATTCAAAGAGCTGTTTTGATGTCTAAATCTAACGTTATCGAAGTTAACGATATAGAGATTCCTGGGTTTTGTGAGCAAAAAAATCGTAATAGATTTGCTCCTGGCATGTCTATTTCTCAAGCTGAAAAACTATTAATTCTCAAAACTTTAGATCATACAAATCAAAATAGAACACAAGCGGCTCGTATGTTGGGCATAAGTATACGAACGCTAAGAAATAAAATCAGAGAATATAAAACTGAGGGGCTATTATGAGTGGAGTTTTCGATAAAACTCAAAAAGCTCTTGGAGCTGCAATCAATTTCAGATTGCTGAAGCAAAATGTTCTCAACTCGAATGTCGCAAATGCTGAAACTCCGGGCTACAAGGCTAAAAAACTAGACTTTGAAGAAGCTCTTTCGAGAGCTATCGATAACGAAAATTTAGGAAAGATGCATGTATCTAATCCTGATCATTTTATGATGGGGCAGGGAGCGATATCCAGAGCAAGAGCTGATGTCTATGACAATCCAGATGTTGTGGTTTCTAACGATGGGAACACGGTGAATTTGGAAAGAGAAATGGCTGAGTTGGCGGAGAATACTATACTTTACAGAGCTGCCGTTAAACTCATGAATAAAAAGCTTGCTGCCATGAAGTATGCAGTCTCTGAAGGGGGTAGGTAATGGATATCCTCACGGGAATGAGAGTTAGCAGTAGTGGTATGGCTGCCCAAAGAACTCGAATGAATACCATTTCGAGTAATATTGCGAATATAAATACAACTCGTACACCTGAAGGTGGCCCTTACCGGCGAAAAGATGTGGTTTTGGAATCAATACCCCAAGGGAAAACCTTTGGTGATATTTTGATGTCGCAGCCTGATCGAAATGTACAGAGGGTCCAGGTTACGGATATCCATGTGGATCGAGGCGCTCCACTTATGAAATATGAACCGGATCACCCAGATGCTAACCCAGATGGGTATGTGGCATACCCTAATATTAACTTGATGGAAGAGATGGCAAATATGATTCAGGCCACTCGAGCTTATGAGGCTAACGTTTCGGCTATGAACGCGACTAAGGGCATGGCCATGACTGCACTTGAGATTGGGCAGTAAAAAATAACGCGATTTATCGGATAAATCGTATATAATATTAATAGAATCCAGGAAGGATTTAGACCATGGATGGGCTATCAATAAGAAATTCTCAACGTTTGTTAGATACGGGTAAAACCGTAAGTGAACTGCGGGCGGACCAATTCAAAGTTAACAAACCTCAAGTTAACGCGAAAGATTCCACATCCTTTGCAGATACGCTCAACGAAGCAATCATGGAAGTAAATACTCTTCAAAAGGTTGCTGACAAAAAGATGCAAGATCTTGCTACCGGAAAAAATACTAATATCGCGGAAGTAATGACTGCTACGGAAAAAGCAGATATCGCACTTCGATTGATGACCAAGGTACGAAATAAAATTATCGATGCTTATCAAGAAGTAATGAAGATGCAGGTGTGACGCCGGTTTTGAATTTTGGTTGTGGATCTAGGAGGGATCGACTTTGAATGATTTATTTAGGACGTTAGTCGCTCAATTTAGAGATTTTTATAAAACACTCTCGCCCATCAAAAGAGTGTCCATGGCTGCAACAGCTATCGTTGCAATCATTGGAATGTTCGTGTTGGTTGTTGTTCTATCAGGCAAAGATCAAGTGCCATTACTCACAAATATCCCGCCAGATCAGGTTGGAACTGTAGTGGCGATGCTTCAAAAGAAAAACATCCCATACCAACTTGATGATGGTGGTTCAACTATTCTTGTTGCTAAAGGTCTTCTTCATTCTTCTCAGATGTCACTGATGTCTGATCTAGGTGATGGTAAGATTGGAAACATTGGTCTTGAATTGTTCGATAAGCAAGATTTCGGGCAAACATCTTACGCTCAAAGAGTAAACTATCAACGAGCTCTTCAGGGTGAATTGATGAGGGCGATTAATAGTTTGGATGTGGTTCAAAGATCAAAAGTGATTCTCGCACTGCCACCTAAAAAGACTTTTCTTGAAGAAGGTGGAGTTGCCAAAGCTTCGGTTGTTGTAGATCTTTACCCAGGTAAGGCACTAAACGCTGATCAGATTAAAGGTATAACTTATCTCATATCAAATGCAGTTGAAGACTTAGAGCCTGAAAACGTTTCTGTAATCGATGCGAAAGGTAGAGTTCTTTCCCGCCGAGGTAATCCTAATGTGGCTGGATCGAACGAACTTATTGAGATACAAGGAAAACTTGAGCGCCAGTTAGAGGAAAGAGCAGAAACTGTTCTAAGTCGTCTTGTTGGTGAGGGTAAAGTGATGGTGAGAGTAAACGCCAAGCTAAACCCACAAAAAGTATCTATGGTACAGGAATTGGTAGATGCTGACGGAATTGCAATTAAAAGTGTTCAGACGGAAGAAGAAAGTCTAAATGGAAACAGAACGAACC
>CAZFYV010000222.1:0-6666 GCA_964523195.1 uncultured Pseudobdellovibrionaceae bacterium | reverse complement strand
TTTGTGTGGATGAGCGAGTTACGACCATACCAGCAGCTGTAGAAATGATGAGTGCTGGAATCTGTGATACGAGACCATCACCTATCGTTAATTTCGTGTAGTATTCAGCAGCCGTCGAGACATCTAGACCTTTTTGCATGACACCGATTGCGAGACCAGCAATCATATTCACAACTGTAATGATGATACCTGCTATGGCATCACCTCTTACGAACTTACTAGCACCATCCATAGCCCCGTAAAAGTCAGCCTCGGATTCAATTTCTTTTCTTCGAGATCGCGCCTGCTCCTCATCAATTAGACCTGCGTTTAAATCGGCATCAATCGACATTTGCTTACCTGGCATTGCATCCAAGGTGAAGCGAGCTGCAACTTCAGCGACTCGACCAGAACCTTTAGTAATCACGACAAAGTTAATGACTACTAAAATTACAAATACGATAAACCCGATGGCATAATTGTTTCCTACAACAAAATTACCAAAAGAAGAAATCACTGCCCCAACGGCCTGATCTCCGTTATGCCCATCAGTTAGAATCAATCGAGTTGATGCCACGTTGAGCGACAATCTAAATAGAGTCGTAATTAGAAGTAACGATGGGAAAACACTGAAGTCCAGAGTCTTATTGGTATAAATAGATACCAAAAGAACTAAAAGAGAAAGAGTTAAAGATCCGGTGAGAGCAATATCCAACATAAATGCTGGAAGTGGAATCAACATCACACCTAAAACAAGAACTAAACCAATCGCCACCAAAAGATCGGTGTTCTTGGTGTACTTTTCGAATCGTTTTAGAAACAAAAAGAGTCCCTGCATATTATGCCCTTACCTTTCTCTTAAGCTTGAAAACATAAGAAAGTACCTGAGCTACAGCCGTGAAAAGCTCACGAGGAATAACCTGGCCTATTTTCATTGTCTTAAAAATTGTTCTAGCTAGAGGCTTATTCTCAACAATCGGCACACTATTTTTTCTAGCAACTTCTTTTATCTTCTGAGCAATTACACCAGCCCCAGCAGCAACCAGTCTAGGAGCAGCAAACTTCCCAGGTTCGTACTGAATAGCTACAGCAATATGTGTAGGGTTCGTAATTATGACATCTGCTTTAGGTACTGCCTCCATCATACGTCTTTGAGCCATCTCTCTTTGCACACGGCGAATACGAGCCTTAACTAAAGGGTCACCTTCTCGAGACTTAGTTTCTTCTTTCACTTCCTGCTTTGACATTTTCATTTTCTTTTCAAGCTCAAAACGCTGAAAAAAGTAATCAAAAGTCGCAAGGAAAGCCATTAGGATTCCAACCGATGCTAGAATCCTAATCGATAAGTCTCCAACAAAGGCAAACAACTGTCCCACAGAATAATGAATGAGTTCAGGTACTCGAAAAATTTCATGCCTAATAACCAAAACAACAACAGCCACAACAAGAATCACCTTAATTACGGCTTTCAAACCTTCAACTACAGAGCGAAGGCTAAACATTCTCTTAAGGCCTTGAGTCGGATCTAATTTGTCCAACTTTGGCTTCATGGCCTCTTCATTTGTTAGGAAACCCACCTGAACGAGGCTGGCCATAATAGACATGATCGCAAACATAAGGCCCAAAGGAGCAATGATGTTTAAGGCCTTCGCAGAAACAAAGTGGACAGCTGGCCACATAGAGGCATCTTTAGAGGCCTGAAGAATAAAATCATCAAAAGAATGAGTAAATACCTCAGAGATTTGCGTCGTAAAGTATTTACCAAGCAAAAAGAGAGCGAGCGACATAGAAAACAAGACGAGAACAGTACCCAACTCTTTCGTTTGAGCAACTTGACCTTTCTTTCGAAAGTCCTCTCGTCTTTGCTGAGTAGCTTCCTCAGTTTTTTCTTGCTGATCCGACTCGGCCATTAGTTAAAAGTTCCTTACAAAAGCGAAAAGATGTTCAGCCATACTCTCTGAAAGGTCCGTCATCTGCATGACAAACAAAGGTATAGAGATCATCAAAACAATAAAACCAACTAAAATATTCACTGGTAGAGCGGTAATCAGAACATTAATCTGAGGAACCGCTCGACCGATAATACCCATTGCTATATTCGAAAACATAATTGTGACTAGAACAGGAGCCGATAGCTTTACGCCAATCTCAAACAACTCCATTACAACTCCACCAAAAGACTTAAACAATAAAGGATCGCCGAAACTGTAAGCCACAGGGATAAGTTCAAGACTTTGCATCAAACCACCTAGCATATAATGATGGCCATTAATGGCTAGAAAGAATATCGTCCCTAAGATCGTGTAGAATTGCTCAACAGAATTTCCTGAAGTACCAAGTGCTGGATTATAAAGCTGAGCTTGTGCCAGACCCATTGTTAAACTGATAATATTTCCAGCCATTCCCACAGCAAAGAAGAACAAACGACACAAAAACCCTAAACAGACACCTACAAAGGCTTCTCTTAGGGCCAACATGATTAAATTTAAAGAGTCAAAACCTATTAGACCCGCGTCGTACTTCACCGTCGAGAACATTGTGAAGGTCATAAGTAGAGCTAAAAGTACTTTAACTGGTTGAGGAACTTGAACACTACCAAACACAGGCCAACTCACGAGAAATGCGGATACTCTGATTAACAACAGAGCGAATCCGATAATTTCAATTTCGTTAATGACCGAAAACATTCCCATTACTGTCTAACCCACATTGCTAAATTCTCGAACAAGCCTGTCGCAAAAACAGTCAGAATATCTAACATCCAAGCACCGGCTATGATTACAACAGCTGCTACTGCAAACATCTTTGGAATGAATGTAAGAGTTGCTTCGTTAATCTGAGTAATCGCTTGCATAACACTAATCATCAAACCAATAACCAGTGCAGCTATTAACATTGGCGAGGCAACCAAAGCTGTTGTCTTCAATGTTTCTGCTCCAAGCATCATTACAAAATCAGTATTCATTCTTACATCCCAAAACTTTTAACGACCGAGCCAACCAGTAAACTCCAACCATCAATCAAAACAAAAAGCATAATCTTAAATGGTAGAGATATTACGACCGGCGGAAGCATCATCATACCCATAGCCATGAGCACGCTAGCTATGACCATATCGATAACCAAAAAGGGCAAATAAATAATAAAACCTATCTGGAAGGCTGTTTTTAGTTCAGAAATTACAAAAGCAGGTATCAGTACCATTGTTGGCACGTCGGCTCTTGTCTTTGGCATTTCAACCTTAGACATCTTCAAAAATAAAGAAAGGTCTTCTTCTCGTGTTTGATTGAACATAAAACGTCTGAGTGGCTTGACCGCCTCATCCATAGCTACACTTTGACTAATTTGCGAACTCAAATATGGTCGTAAAGCTTTCTCGTTAATCTCCATAAAAAATGGAGACATGATAA
Organism: uncultured Pseudobdellovibrionaceae bacterium; assembly: GCA_964523195.1. Lineage (GTDB taxonomy): Bacteria > Bdellovibrionota > Bdellovibrionia > Bdellovibrionales > JAGQZY01 > JAUHWN01. The sequence continues at coordinate 3,277 of CAZFYV010000222.1, read as the reverse complement.
AGAAAGTTAAAAACAAGGCTAGTCCCACCAAAAGTTGATTTGGTGGCATCTGCTGAGTCCCGAGTGCTTGTCTAAGAAACGAAAAAACGACTATGATTCGAGTAAAAGATGTCATCAAGATCAAAATTGCAGGTGCTAAGGTCAGCACCGTTAACATTAGAATAATCTTAATTGTATTTACGACATCTTCTGGATTCTCAGTTGATTTAAAACCAAGAGAAACATCTGGGAGCGTCACATTTTGAGCGAAGGCCACTGCCGGTAAAATAAAGCAGCCCATTCCTATTAGTGTTTTCTTAAGCCATCCTGGCATTTTTTAAATCCTAGCTTTAATGATTAAAACTATTTTAAAACTGCTTCATTCCTTGAAGCCGTTGACTAATTCTATCTCTTATCTCACCGAGACCAGCCATGGCGTAGTTTTCGTCCTCACCTGCGATCTCTTGTCCTTGTGTTTGCGGCATTGCCTGACCAACACTTCCTTCTGAAGCGATTGACCTGTGACGACCACCAGCTTCAATAAATGGGGATGCCTCACTATCAAAATGGCTTAAGGCCCCTTTGAAACTATTTGGCGAAGCCTGAGGCACCTCTTCACTAAGTAAAGAAAGAGTTTTCAGCATTGTAATATTCTGTTCAGTAATCCCAACAAGGAGGCTTTCACCAGCAACCTGAATAATAGCTATACTTCTCTTAGGACCTAAGAAATGTTGTGAAATGACTTTTATGCTCGTAGTTGAGAGAGGAAAACCTTTTCTGTTGCCCCATTTTTTAATCCCGAAGGCTACAAGAAAGAATGTCAGAATAATTACACCTAAAGAGATCAATATTTTTTGAGCCGAAGGCATGTTTTTAGCATTACTTTCTTTAAACTTAGTAAAAAGTGGAATTTCACTTTCTGCTTTCTCCACTTCATTCTCTTTTGTATCTGTTGAAGCTACCAGAGCCACTTCCTCTTCAGCCTTCTCTTCTTTAGCTACTTTTTCTTTTTTACTTTCAATCTTAGGCTCTTCAGCTTTAACCACTTCTTGAGGACGCGGAGGTAGTTTAGTCGGCATGACTATAGTGTTTGTCGTTTGAGCAGTTAACTTAACCTCTTTGATCAGGGAATTATTAGACTTTGATTCTACAGGAAGAATAACAGAAACCTCTTCTCCAGCTCTCGAAGCTAAAGCTCTATCGCCCTCTCCGTCTACAGTGATTCTCAATTTATCGGCATAGCTAAACAGCTCTACAGAGTGAAGAAAGCGGGCAGCCTGAACACCTTTATTAAGAATGATTCGAGTTCTTGAAATACGTCCACTTGGCTCATACAAAAAGATGCTTCTAATCTGTTTGTCGGCAACTCGAGTTAAACTTTTCCCGTTTTTAACTTTAATCTTTGGTAAGTTGATTTGGATAGTTTCACGAATGAAATCGACTTCTACTGAGTTTTTAGATGGGGGCACATCCATATATAAATCGACGACAAATTTGCCACCATCTCTAAAAACTTTTACATCTTTTATCTGATCTTGATTACCGAAGACCGGCAGAGATGCAATCAATAAAAAAGTTGAGAAAAAAGAAAGTACTATCGTTTTCATCGCTCTTCCAATTCTTACTTAAGTTGTTCCACTCTCTCACGTGGAGAAATAATATCTGTCAAACGAACACCAAACTTTTCGTTAACAACAACAGCTTCACCTCGTGCAACTAACTTGTCGTTAACCAATACTTCCATTGGTTCCCCCGCAAGCTTATTGAGTTCTATAACTGAACCCTGTCCAAGGTTTAGCAATTCACTAACAACCATTTTTGTTCTACCAAGCTCAACTGTAACCTTGAGAGGAATATCTAGAATCAACTCTAGGTTTCTATCCTGTTTTTCCTCTACGGACTCTTCCGCTGCATCTTCATTCGCAGCCGGCTTCGCCTCTTCTTCGGTTTCTTCTAAGCTGTTGAGTAGATCGTCTATCTTATCCTCTGCCATTTCCCGTCTCCCTGATCCCTACTTATTTTGTTCGCGATCACTTTTATTAGTCACTTGTACTGCGACAGTACCGTGATTAATTCCGTAAAAACCTTTAAATTTCTTTACACCTTCAACCTGGACGTCGAACTCCCCAGTCGCATCTTGGTCCAAAGGAATAACATCTCCTGTTTTGAGATCCATGAGATCTCTTAAAGTAATTTCTGTTTGACCTAAATCAACTTGAATATCTAACTCAGTATCGAGCATTTGCTGTTCAATGATTGAGGTCCATAGTTTTTTATCTGTTTGGTCTGATTCCACCTGAAAACCAGTAGATAGCTTTTGTTTAATTGGCTCGATGGTAGCGTAAGGAATCACAAGAGTAATTGTTCCATTTGCATTCTCTAGCTCAACATCAAAAGTTGAAGCAATAACGACATCAGTAGGAGGAACAATTCCAACAAACTGTGGATTCACTTCAGTTCTCACGAAACTCGCATCAATTCTTTCAACAGAAGCCCACGCACCTTCTAAATCTTCAATAGCTAGCTCGACAACTTTCCTAACGATAGAAAGCTCAATTGGCGTAAAGTCTTTTCCTTCAATTTTCGTATAAGGCCTATCATCTCCACCAAAAAATGAATCTACGAGAGCATATGCTAGCTTACTTTCAATAACGAATAATGCCGATCCTCGAAGTGCATTAAATCGAAGAACACTCATACATGTTGGCATGGGAAGGGTATTGATAAATTCACCAAATTTAAGAAAATCTGTACTGGCATGGTTAAGTGCTGCAATCTTTCTGAGTGCAGAAGAAAGTGATACTCGAAAAGATCGCATGAATTTTTCGTAGATTACGTCAAGCTGTGGAAGTCTTCCACGGATAATCCTATCTTGGCTCGTCAAATCATAGACGACGACGACCCTATCATCCTCCTGGGAATTGGCGTCCTGTCCACCTTCATTTTCGCCAAGTTCTCCTTCAGATACTGCTGATAGTAACGCATCAACTTCTGATTGAGATAATACCTGATTCATCCCTTACCCTCTTAGCTAAAAATAAATTCCGTAAATAAAACTCTCTTAACTTTTCCTCGCGTGAGAAAAGAGTTAAGCGTGTCTTTGATTTCTTCTCTTAGATATTCCTTGCCCTCTTTCGAGGAAATTTGCGGATAGGTTTTACTAGAAAGAAGTACGATAATAATGTCTCTAATTTGAGGCTTTCTCTTTTCGATTTCTTCCTGGACCATTTCACCGTCAAGTTCTAATTCCATAGAAACTTTTAAAAGACTGTTACCTTTATCTCCAGAAAGATTCACA
>CAZFYV010000221.1:0-6677 GCA_964523195.1 uncultured Pseudobdellovibrionaceae bacterium | reverse complement strand
GCAATGCACAAGACAAAGACTAAACGCCTTAGATTCATCCCATAACCCCCATTGTACCCACACGTATAGATTGCAATAGGAAGCCCAGCTCAAATCGTTGATATGCTGATCAGACGGTTAGAAAGTTAGCAGATGAATATTAAATCGACATGTCTCACAATGGAACATTGAAAAATGTTAGCTAGAATCAAACTCTACCTAAGGTATTCATCGACAAGCTTCATTCCCTGCTGACGATAGAAATCACTTTCTTTGTATATCTCGTGAAAGGCACCCTCTAAGGCGACAAATTCACACTGATTAGAACTCTTAACTTTATTTATTGAAGTACAAAAAGCCTCTTGGTTTTTCAAATCAGGCTCCTTATCCATATATTCTTCGTAAGATCTGAGATCTCTTGTTCCCGATATCAGAAGAACTGGAGTGGTATCCATTGTTGAAATCGTTTTTGCATCTCTCATTTCTCTTAAAAACTTTGTTGAATGGAGAACCCAAGCATTGGTTGAGCCTCCAATTTGAGGACCTTTCCAATTTTCTCCTGAATATTCATTTTTAATTATTGAAGACCAGTCAAATTCATCCCAAAGAAAGTCTCGCAATTCAAAACGATTTTTACTGTGGGTCATAGTCAGTTCAAAGTCTGGCTTGAAGGTTCTTTTTCCTGCTGTATAGGGACCAAAAGTCTTTTTTGCTGCATAGTTATCGCAAATACCAAAGAAACACCGTAATCGAGCCTGAGTTAAGGCACCAACCTCAGAGTAGATTTTTTTGTATAGGAACGTTGGCTTTTTGTTTACGAAGCTAATGTAGTTTACTTTAATCATGGGACTCAAAAGAGCCATCCTTTTATAAGGGCTCTTCATATCACGAGCGCCGAGATACTGGAGATAGCCAATACCAATCCCACCCCCCATTGAATTGGAGGTATAGTACAGAGGTTTTTTTTCTGAGTTCCAAGCATAGGTTTCGGTAAGATACTTTTGTACTTTTAGAGTCGCATAATGAAAATCTACAATATAATTTTTAAAATTTTCTATATGACTCTTTGAAAGATCTGGAAGAAGTCTAGGAGAAAGGCCTTGTCCTCGGTGATCCAAAACAAAAATAGGAGAAAATCCTTTTGCGATGAAATCCATTGCCGTTTCGTAATATTCGATTGAGCTTTCACCACGCCCAGGCCCCAAAACAAGACTTCCACGCTCTCCAATGCCGCAACCGAACTGACTCATTCGCATGCGATACTTTTTAGTCCCTAGCTCATTTCCACCTTTATCAACTTCAAGCGGAGTCTCGACAATGTGACGAGTCCAAAATGCTTGATCACTTTTCGAACAGGTTTGGTTTGCCAACAGACTTTGCTTAACGACCGAATAGGCCTTATCTTCAGGGAGTGCCGAAGCAAGTTGAGCAATAAGCAATAAAGAAAATACGAGAAGTACAGACTTCAATTTGGCCTCCTAAAAAGGGTCAACAGTTGATCTCTATATAGCAATCTAAAGCCCTATTTAAAAACCCTAAGAAAAATCATCCACCTTTATTTTCAGATATATCACCTGATTTGGGAGAAATTACATCCCCTTAAAGGAGATACAGTCCCCCAAGGGCGATATCAGCCATTTTGATAAACTCCTGACCCATGGCGCAATTTATAGACTTACGACACAATAGCACTAGGATCTATGAGCAATTCAAGGGAGGCCAATCATGACAAAAATCTATCAATACCCAAACTGCTCTAGCTGTAAAAAGGCTCTCAAATTTTTAAGCGCCAACGGAGTGGATTTTGATTCGATTAACATCGTTGATACTCCTCCTTCTAAAAAAGAACTCAAAACTATGCTTGAGAGCTATTCTGGAGAGATCAAAAAACTCTTTAATACTTCGGGGCAAGTTTATAGAGAGATGAAGATAAAGGATAAAATTGATTCTCTATCTAAAAACGATGCCATCGATTTGCTAAATGCGAACGGTAAACTTATTAAAAGACCATTTCTCCTGGACAAGAAAACCAACCTAGTAGGATTTAAAGAGGAAACCTGGAAACAGGAACTGCTATAAAAAAGCCGGTAAAAGCTCTAAATCTGCTGTCTAACTTCTTTTCAGTAGTACGAACTAGATTCTATGATATCGAACTGAACCTTATTTCACCTGGCTCATGACTTGCTTATTATTTGAGTGAGGAGTGTGCTATGGTCTTATGGAAGAGCTTTAGCTCGATTTTCTTTATATCATCTTTATTTCTAATTTCAGATTATGCGGACGCGCGGTTTTCACCGGCTTTCTCACCTTTTGGTTCCAGTTGTAGAACCCAGGCTCAAAGAGCTTTGGCCAGAGGAAATAATCATATTGTTTTTACGATGGAAGGCCTAACCGGTGAACTCGCAGAGTTACTGCCAATTGGTCACGCCAGAAATGGTGTCGCAAGAAAAATCAGGTCTGTGTCTGGAGCAAACTATGATATTCGCGGATATTCACACGCTTTGGGTCCATCTAGAATTGCTAGGTGTGCTCGAGATTGGAAGAGTGTTCACGGAGATAACCTAAGAGTCACAATTATTGGTCATAGTCTTGGTGGTGGTCCGGCACTTTTGGCGGCTGCTCAAAGACTAAGACGCGAAAGAATCGACATAGATACTCTTGTTAGTCTCGATGGCCGGCATTCAAGTGATGCAGCCGCCTGCAGATTTAGAGGTCGAACTCCCACTTATCGACAACCTGCAGGTGTCACTCGTGTCTTAAGTTTTAGACAGTGTGGCGGCGGACTTCCTGGTAGAAACTGGACAGGTCCAAATGTTAAAAATTTTGTGGTTGGAAACAGTCATGTCACTGTACCTTACGACTCCGTTGTTCAGCGTGAAGTTGGAAGACTATTGGGAACATCTGCACCAGGCCGGCAAGGCTCTACTTTTCAAACAGCTGGTCTCGATAGAACTCCTGCAAGCACATCCCAACCTCGCGTGATTCGTGCAAGTCATCCCGTGACTGGAACGAGATATACAGCGACTCAAATGAGGAGAGCAGGTCTTTCGGAAGATGCAGTTAGAAAAGCTGATCGAAGTGCTTGGTGTTTTAGAGGAGCAGTAAGGTACGCTTGCTCTTATGCTGAAGCATCGATGAATAGCTACCAAGAGCGCTAGCCTTAAAGAACATCGAAAAAATACTGAAGGGCAAATTCAGGATGAATTGAAAAGTCTCTTTTTATGAGATCTTCATCTAAGAAAGGATAATCGAGCCCTTCTTCATAAGAAATGAGCTCACTATGGTAATCATAGCGCGCACTGGGTGAGAATAGAGCTGTTAGAGTTGAAGTCATTGTAAACCCAATATGAACCAAAAAACTTTTTGCTCGGACTTGCAACGAAGCCCCCGTATGTAAATGCGGATACTTTTCAGTGGCTCCTAGCACACCCAGCTCGCCTAGCAAAAACAACCCACTCGATAGCTTTACTTCGTGAAGGCTACTTAAATTAAATTGGAATGGATTTCTGTTCACAGTTGGTCGCCTCAAAGAAAATGGCCTTCGATCGTTGGTGTAATAGTTCCCGATGTAGTTTATATGCAAAGTGTAGTGATCTTCGATTTCAAAACTTTGAATATAAGAAAGCCAAAGACCTTCCATATCATAAGTCGTTCTATCGACAGGAACTTCAAATGTTTTAAACAGCCCCAACTGAAATGCATGTTGAGTCTTTTCAGTTTCTGCTACTCTCTGCCTAACAAACAAGTTGGACATATTGTAGCCAAGCCAAAGCCATGGAGAAGAGCCAATTGATAAATCATCGGTAAGACCACAGGCCGTTGCCTGGAGTCCCAGACTACATTGACCTGATTTTAAAACTGAAGATGTATTAGATAAACTGTGCCCAAAGGTTTTTAACGATTCCTCAGACAAAGAATTTGCATCCAAGTCATTCAATGTTTCAGAAATTGTACTGGAGTTTGCATTGAGAGAAAATATCAATATTAATAAGAAACCAATCTTATAGCTTACTAAGTTCTTGATTTGAAGCTCCCCAGCCCTTAGCGATTTCAACTTCTTCATCTTTTGAAAACGCTTTTTTAAATTTTGCCCCTGGCCGACCTTTGACACGAGCTTCACACTCACTCCAAGACCCATGCCTCTCTAAACTCCCATTGACATAGCTAAGATACGAAATCGGCTTTTTTGACTTACCGGAGCTTTTTTTCTGTTCAGGTAAATCCAATGAGTTCGGTACCGAAAATACATCATGAGAATACTGACTCAAAGGACCTGAATACAAATTGGGAGTTTCCCCCTTAGAGTACATAACTCCAATTTGATCGCACCTTTCATTTCCCGGAACCCCAGCGTGACCCGGCACATATTTAAATTCGACTTTGCCAAGTTTTTTGCGCTTTTGAAATTCCTTATCTAAATCCATCCACAAAGACTGATTAGAAACATCTTTACCATCTGCAGTTTTCCAGCCCCGTTTTTTCCAACCAAATATCCATTGAGTCAGTCCTCTGATCACATAGGTGGAATCCGTAAGAACCCATAATGGCCCATCTACTTTGTGCAAGGACTCAAGCCCCTTTAATACAGCAGTCATTTCCATCTGATTGTTAGTCGTGGATCTCGCTCCACCACCTAACTCAATCACTTCACCATGAGGCAGAACAATAACAGTACCATAACCTCCGGGACCTGGATTTCCAGAACAGGCCCCATCAGTATAAATTAGAATATTTTTCTTTTCGGAACTAGATAGCTTTCTCAAAAGCGAGTCTCTAATCTCTTGCTTTGCCTAATAGACGCAAGATTTCAAGGTAAAGCCAGATTAGAGTAACGAGTAGACCGAAGGCTGCATACCATTCCATATACTTTGGAGCTTTAGCTTCGGAGCCCTTCTCAATAAAATCGAAATCTAGAAGTAAGTTGAAAGCGGCAATACCACATACTACAACTGAAAAGCCAATTCCAATGGGCCCACTTTCGTGAATATAAGGAATACCGCCGCCAAAAAACGACATAACAATTCCTATAATATAGACAAGAGCTATACCAAGAGTTGCACCAACGATAATCATTCTAAGTTTATCAGTAACCTTAATAATGCGAGTTCTATAGAGAGTCAGCATTACCATAAAGGTTCCCGCAGTACCTAAAATTGCCTGAATCACAATACCTGGATATTGAGTTTCCATAAGAGCTGAGATCGCTCCTAAAAATAGACCTTCGAGAATTGCATAGACCGGAGCCAAGAATGGAGCCCAACTATTTTTAAAAATAATAACCAGCGCAACAACAAAACCACCGATGACAGCTCCCCAGTACCACCCTGGAATCGTCGGCGCCATCCCGACTTGGTAGCCTTCAGGAAAACAGTTCATCCAGGCCCAATAGGCCGTAGCAAAAAGAAAAGCTAACAAAAGAAAAGTCTTATTTACACTTCCATCTATTGTCATTGCTTCGGCATCAGAAACTGATGGTGCCCTAGTAATATAGTCTGTTTTAAATGCTGGATTCGAAGAAGCCATTCCATCTCCTTAGGTGAATGAGTAGGAAGTTTATAACTCCATTTTACAGGAATCAAAAAAGTCCCATTCCTATTTACAAATAATCATACACTGAACGTTGACGCATCGTCGATATCTTATTTTCACTATAAATATCGCTTATTTAAAGCTTAGCACACCATGTAAAATTCAATTTTTCCTTTAAATTCCACCTCCCTTGCGACTAGGCTTTTTGTTGGCCAAGGAGGGGCTATGAAGTTTTTCGAAAAGGGAGTTTCCCTGTGTGTCTTTATTATGTGCTCAATGGGGTTTATCGGCTTTGCTAAGGGCCATGGACTAGACAACCCACAAAGGCTCCAACAAATGCTTTCTGAGGCTAAAAGCCGCTGCTCAATGGCTCAACCCAACGATGCACATCTTACTCAAGCTGATATTCGACCAAGCCAAGGGCAAAAATTTACTCAAGATACCATGAGACAAAACTTTCAAAGCGTTTACCTGTCGAACAAGCGCTTAAAGGATCGTACTTTTTTTGATGGGCAAAAAGATCGGTTCATTATGCCTTTTCCTACGAGAAACAGCTTTAAACCTATCCACCTCGAAGACAGGTTCATAAAAAGTATTATTCGTAATGTGGAAGTTGCTTTAGAAAACGATTATGTTCAGTACATTTATTTCCCAGATATGGGCCATAGCCACTTACTTATCCCACTTGATTACTACAATCAGGAGATCGCTAGTCTTCCACAAGGGAACTCTCATCTCGTTTATGAAAAAGCTTTGGCTTATGAAGGAACTAAGTTTCTCTACCACACAGCTGAAAAGCTTCAAATGACTGACAACAATAGAAAGCTTTTAGATAACGAATACCTTCAATGGCGCTATTATACGCGCAACCCTGTTGGCGATAATATGGCCAAAGGGACTATTCGAATACTTAAATTATTGGGAGATGTTTTCAACACAGTAAGAAGCCTAGAGGGCCATCGCTACTATGCTGGATTTAATATTAGCGCTAATGAAAATGGATGTTTTCCTTACGAACACAAAGGAAAAAAATATTACTTTGATATTAGCTTAAAAGATTTACCTTATGATCCAAACAGCTCTGGAGGATGGGGACTTTAATTATAAAGTCCCACCTTTCGGTTTTTCATAGAATAACTTTCTTCATCATCTACGAAAACTTTTGACTC
>CAZFYV010000220.1:5871-6700 GCA_964523195.1 uncultured Pseudobdellovibrionaceae bacterium | reverse complement strand
CTCCACGTATACTGATTTCCGGCAGTACTTAAACGACTTTTATAAGTATCGAAAGCAACAAGAGTCTGGTTCTTTGCGAGGATATTCATATTCACATTTCTCCGCTGCCGCAGATATTAAATCTCCCAACTATTTAAAGCTAATCATCGAAGGAAAGCGCAATTTATCCGACGATATGATTAAGAAATTTGCTAAAGCTTTGAGGTTAGGAAAAAGTGAGCAAGATGAATTTAAGGCTTTGGTTAAGTATGGCCAAGCGACTGACCCACTTCTCAAAAACCAGTTTTTAAAAGAGCTTTCTGAGATCAGAGCTAAGAAAGCTCTTATGAATGGCGAAATCGATAGAAAGACCTGGGAGACGGTTCCAGACTGGATATCCTGGGTTATATACGCCATGCTTGATCAATCTAATATAGATTTAGACCCTGAATTACTAAAACGCGTGTTTAGAAGCCATGTAACGACGGATCAAATTAAAGGCTCTATCCAAAGATTAGTAAAGAGTGGACAGATTGAAGAATCTGATACCGGTGAGTATGTAAAAAGTCGATCGATGGTTGATGGGCAGAGTGCCGTCCCAGTTGAGTTAGTTCGTAAACTTCAAGCCGAGTTGATTTATTTAGGATTAGAATCACTTTATAGGGACTCCCCTAAAGAGAGGGAGTTTGGTGCGTTTACTTTAGCTCTGACTCAAAAAGAGTTTGAAGAAATTCGATTTGAACTTCGTAAAGTGAGAAAGAAGTTTCAAAAAGATATCATGATGAACCGAGAAAACACCAAAGGTGAAAAGGTTTATCAGCTCAATATCCAGCTCTTTCCAATTACAGAA
>CAZFYV010000220.1:0-5861 GCA_964523195.1 uncultured Pseudobdellovibrionaceae bacterium | reverse complement strand
CAAGGGGTTAGTTAAGTCTTAACTTACCAATAACTTCCAGGTGTTTAGTGAATGGAAATTGGTCGATAAGGTGAAGCTCCTCGAGAGAGTAACCGTGGTTAGAAAAAAAGCTACAGTCTTGGGCGAATGATTCAGGAAAACAAGAAACGTATAAAATGTGTGAGGGTAGCTGAGGCATTCCTAAATTGGTAATGATGTCCCCAACTCCAGATCTAGGGGGATCTAAAAAGAGAGCCCACTCTTTAGTGTTCAATTTGAAATTCTTTAGCTTAGTTTTGAAATCAAATTTTTTGATTTCGGCTTTAATTTCATGTTTTTTTAAATTGTAGGTAAGAGAGTTTAAGCTCCATTTATCGTTTTCGAGACAGACAAGGTTTTCAAATAAAAACGAAAGCGGAATCGAAAAGTTGCCGATGCCTGCACCTACTTCAATACAAGTTTGATTGTTCAAGCCTTCAGATAATGATTCAATTGATTCAATCATTGTTTTGTTTGTTATAAAACTCGGTTGGGTAAAGCTTGCGACTTGAGAATGGAGGTTGAAGGATTTTCCTTTTGAATAGGTCTCATACCAAGGAAATAAAGACTCTTTTTCGAGCTTGAGTTTTCCATCTTTGTTAACAAGCTTTTTTCTTCTTTGTCCGATTTCGACATAAAAATGACTCATCAAATAGTGGAGCCATTCTTCCTGTTCAAGCAAGTACTGAATGTCAGTGTTGGAAAAATCTAACCAAATACCTAGTTTTCCCGAGGGAGAAACCCTAAGGCGTAGACTTCCCTTTCTAATGGCGGGGAGGTTTTCTCTGAATTTTTTTAATCCTTCATTTAATTGGGGAAGAAGAGCTGAGCAGGATTCGATGTCTAGTATGGTCTCTTGAGAATTAGAATAAAAGCCTAAAGTTGGAATTCCTTTTTCAGAAATAAGAGTTAAGTCACTCCGACACCTGATACTAGGGTTTTTGAATTCCCTTTGGATAATTTTTAAGTTTGAAACTTCTATATTGGCTGAGTTTTCCAGGTGCTCTAGAAATACGTTTTTCTTTTTCTCTAAAACCTCATTGTAAGGAGCAGCGATATCGGGACAGCCGCTACAAGAGTTCTCGTAAATACAGATGGTTTTTTTTTCACTCATTTTTTAACAATTACAGAAGTTGTTAGCTTCGATGTGCAGAGAAGTTTGTTTTTATCATCGTATATTTTTGTGTTCCACACGTGTATTTGTGCGCCTATTTTTACAGCTTCACAGACGCCTCTTACTCTACCAGATTTAGCGGAACGCAAATGGCTAGCCTCAATATTGAGGCCAACTGCAACTTTGTTGGTTCCATAGACTATTAAGTTCGAGGCGATACTGCCCAGTGTTTCTGAAAGGACTGCCGAAGCACCGCCGTGGAGAAGATCAAATGGTTGCATTGTACGGTGGTCAACTGGCATGGTTCCCACTATTCCATTATCTAAGACTTCTTCAATAATGATATCTAGGTGTTTGGTCATATTCCGGTTAAGTGGCCCTGAATTAAGCTCATCTACCGTAAATTCTTTTGGCCATAACATTTTGCGTCCCCTACTCAATCACACTGCATTAGATGCCGGTTTTTATTTCTTGCGTCGAAGTTCATTTACAATCTAAACTATTGTCATGTTTAAGACAATGACATTACTTCTATGTTTGATTTGGCTCGTCGGTTGTTCATCGATTGATAAGAGCAAGAGGGTTTTTAAAGACCAAAATACGAAGCCAACTTTAGAGTTAATTGAGACCTTGGGTGAAGAGCTCGAATCAAAGTTAACTATAGGAGAGCTAGAGAAGATCGCTAAATTAAGTGTTGAGCTTTTAGATGATAAACCCATTTATTATGGGGCAACCAAAAATTATGAGATTCTGGCTAGAGTAAATGACTTAGACGAAAAAGCCTCTGCCAATGTAACTCAGGTGAAATTCCGCTTCAATAAGCGCCAGCAGATTTCGCTCAGAGATGTGGAAGTGGTTTTTGGTAAATCCAGTGTTCGCAGTCTTGGACCATCTACCTTGCTTAATTTTGCTCTTCCTCAAGCCTCTATGGCAAAAAAATTGGAAACGATTGCCCATGTCAGAGGTTCTGGTGAAAATATGGAAGAACCTATTATTTCTATTTTGATTCGACAGAAAGACGAGCTATAAGTCGTTTCTGATGCCAGAAAATAACCTCGTATCCATTGAAAAAAGTATTGATCTCCTGAAGTCAGGGGAAGTTGTTGCCATACCGACTGAAACTGTTTATGGACTCGCTGCTAGGATCGACGACGAAACTGCGATCAATAAAATTTTCTCTACTAAAAAAAGACCTTTCTTTGACCCATTAATAGTTCACATAAGTGACATAGAACAGGCGAAATCTTTAACCACTTTTTGGACTCAGGATATTGAAAAACTGGCAGAGAGGTTTTGGCCTGGCCCCTTGACCTTAGTGTTACCAAAACAATCTACCGTTTTAGACACCATTACTTCTGGTTTGAAGACAGTTGGGATTCGATACCCTAGTCATCCTGTTGCCCAAAAAATTATTGCCGGTTTAGGTGTGCCCTTGGCTGCTCCTTCAGCCAATATGTTTGGGAGAACCAGTCCGACTCATTTTCAACATGTCATTGATGAATTTAATAATGAGGTTGCTGTTGTTGAGGGTGGAGAGTCTGAGGTTGGAATTGAATCGACTGTTTTAGAGGCTCAGATAGATCCTGGTACCAATGAGATAATCAAATGGGCAATTCTTAGACCTGGAGTCGTAGGCCGAAAGGAAATATCTGAAGTACTTGGCAAAAGTATCGATGAGGTTGTCTATAAGAGTTCTTTGGCTTCTCCTGGAAATGTTAAAGTTCACTATCAGCCTGAAAAACCATTGATTACTATGCTCGGCAGTCATTCAGAAGAACAAGTCATGTCTGCTATCGAGGGGTCCGAATTCAACGCCTCGGAAGTATCGATTGTAGAAATTAATGTCGATGCTTTGGAGTTAGCGAGACGCCTTTATTCTTTGATGAGAGAGGCCTCAAAGGGTGATCATAGATGTACGTGCTTGGTCATTAAAAAATATGTAGAAGATGATATGTGGAGGCCAATCAAAGATCGTTTAACAAGAGCGAGTCAGGATATATATTTTAGTCCGATCTAGACAGAATGTAGATGTCTCCGTTTTGTCTCCTGATTTTGATTTCTTTACCTCGCCTTGTAATCTTCATCGATTCGCGAACAGTACCAGAGTAAATGTTAACGTCATAAACACCTGGTCCCGTATTTTTTGAATTATACACAAACTTTTTAGCATCGGCCTTTCCAATGCTGTATTCAAATTCATTTTCTGTAACTTTAAGTTCCATTCGAGCTTCATCTTCTGTGTAGTACCCAGTCTCGGAATACTTTTTGCCTCTCCACGAACCAAAGAAAAACTTTTTAAAGCGACTTGTTCCAAATTGTGTATTGTCCACAGCTAAGCTGCTAACTTTTCTTCCCGCAGTGGAACCCTCGACATCTGCGAGGTACTTTCTTGTTGAAAGATCGACCTCTTCTTCAATGACAAATCTTTTTGCTTTGTAGTTCCAGAGTCCATCTTCTACTTTTGGACCTGGACCCATCAATAGGGTTAGTGGCTCCTTTTTGCCAGTGTTGTAATATTCGCGCCAGACTCGTGCTTTAAAGTTATTGGTTTTAACAATGGCTCTAATCTGATCACTGGTTTTTATTCGTCCAGCCACCTTTGCTCTAACTGCTATAAAGTTGTTTCCAAATCTCAAGTAAGGTTTTAAGTCGATGATATGCTTTCTTGGAGCCGCTCCATATCTTCTATGATGTATTAAGTTGCGATTTATATAAAGACCGACTTCGTAAGGATCAACTGCTGAGAATTCAACATAGACTCTATCGTCAATATTTGCAGCTGTTGCGACGGTAAACCCAGAAGCCTCTTCTGGTGGAGCTTCCGATTTTGACTCTTGGACGACTTCTTCGATATCGATATCGATAAATTGACTAGCAAAAACAAGTGCTCCAGCTTTGATGGCTCCAACATTCTTAAGCTTTTTAACTTCGTTTACAGCCATCTCGATTTCACCTTCGGTCTTGTCGTAAACATAGATTCCATACGCACAAAAACAAAGAATGATAGCAAATGCCATGGATTTGGAGAGTACATTTGCTCGATATTTCACAACTACATTCCCGCTGATCATGTCGGGAAGTGAGCGGTTTTTCTTATCGAAAATCGCTACAGAAAATAAAAACAATGATGCGCCAATTAATCCCAAAAGGTACTGGTACTGAAGTGCAAAAAACATCGTAACTATTATTGGCGCAAATCCAACTAACCAGGTTAATCGCCGTAAAAAACTATTCAGTATGTGCAGAGACTCGTTGTTTTTTCCAACAACTTTTAATCCAAGAATTTTCTTTCCTGGCGTCGCTTGCCACGGACCACCTTCACAAAAAGCGCAGATCGCAGCAAAGCAAAGAGTAAAGTGAAGAGGGAATGGAATTTTGTCATCCGCAAGGTAATAGGCAAAAGTAATAGAAATCCCCCCAACCAAAAGAAGGTCGAGAGCAAAAGCAGAAAATCTCAAAATGAGATATATAAATTTATCTTTTAAACTTCCCATTTAAACGCCTATATTCCTGAAGAACTTATCGAAAAAAAGCGCTTAAAACTCAAGAGAATCGCCAATTGCAGACTGATCTGCAATTACGGTGAGTCTTACGTGGTTTTTTAGGTAGGTTGCTGGAAATGTGCCTTCTTCTTCAATAAATCGTCTGAGAATACCTTGCTTCTTTTCTCCTGAAACGATCACCAGAATAGATCGAGTAGAAAGAAAGCTCGCAAGCCCGTAAGTAAGGCCCCAAGCACCATTATCAATTCCCAAATTGCTACAGGTTTTATCAGAGAGGCGAATGCACCCTCCAAAAAAATCCAATGGTATGCCTGGCTCATGAAAGGCAACGTGTCCATTTTCACCTAATCCTAGGATGGTTAGATCTGCCAATGGTAAATCATCTTGTATGGGTCTGATTTGACCTTTGAATTTGGGAAGGTGTTTTGTAAAAAACTCCTCAAATACGCCAGTTCGAGAACCTTTGATGACGTCGTCGACAGGTTGGAAGGTGAGCTCTTTTAAAAAAGGAGGTTGGTTTTCATTCCAGTATTTGTAGAGGGGCATAGGTGTATTGCCGGCTGGGAGAAATATACTTTTTGTTTCCTCAGACTGAACTTCGTTTTTAATCCACTCATTGGTTTTGAGGGCAAGTTGGTCGGAGTTAGAAACACTAATAATTTCCATATCTTAATGAAATCAGATCGATGACTTCTTGGCTAAGTATTTAATATCTTTTTTCTTTCGTTATATAGATAAGTAATTATATAATTGCTAATATATAGTACCGTAATATTATTGCGTCAGGAGTTAATATGGAGTTAATTCAAGGGTTTAGTGATATTAGTTTGATTTTCAAGCTTCGACAGGCCGCTGGTTTAATCGAAGACAAACTCCTAAGTGAATGTGGTGCTTTTGAGGATGGTTTGGACTTTCGTCAGTTATGTGTTTTGAACATTATAAAGAAGAACCCATCCACTAGCACATCAGATCTCTCTAAAATTCTTTTCTGTACACAGCCTGCGATTACCCAAATAATTTCTGGATTGATTAAAAGAGGTTTGATTAAAAAAGCCAAGTCTAAATCTGACAAGAGAGTTCGAGTCCTAAAGTTAACTTCAGCAGCTGAAGAAAAAGTAAATACCTATGGGCCTAAACTTTTGGAGTTCGAGCAGAAAATAAAGCGAACCATGAAAGATGTAGATATTGATCTCTACCGCGTACTTAACTTCTTTATGGGGCAACTC
>CAZFYV010000219.1:722-6739 GCA_964523195.1 uncultured Pseudobdellovibrionaceae bacterium | reverse complement strand
CTTTTTCAATAAATGTATCTGTTGATGGAATATAAGCTTCTGGCTGATAGTAGTCGTAATAACTTACAAAGTATTCAACGGCATTATTGGGAAAGAGCTCTTTAAACTCTCCGTAAAGTTGCGCAGCCAGAGTTTTGTTTGGAGCAAGAATCAACGCAGGAAGGTTCGTTCTCGCAATAGTGTTGGCCATGGAAAACGTTTTTCCACTCCCGGTGACCCCTAAAAGGACCTGATGATTAGTACCATCTTTAACGTTTGTTACCATTTGATCGATGGCTTCCGGCTGGTCTCCCGATGGTTTAAAATCAGATACTAGTTCTATATCTTTCACATAGGGAGCACGTTGGTTCACATTTCTGCGCATATTTGACCTCTTGAACAACCCGCTATCCTACCTACTAGAGCTATTGGGTACAATAAATTGAAGCTCGATTTTACTGAATCCAAATAACTCGGAAACAAACTCCTGAATTAATGCATCGCAAAACTCTCCTGTAAATGAAAATCAATTGATATTTGAAATGAAGCACATTAGATTGCACTCGTTATTGATATTTGAAACAAAGCACATTAGATTGCACTCATTCTGGAGGTCAAAATGAAGGGCGATAGCGAAATTTTAAAGATATTGAATGAGATTCTTGAAGGCGAATTAACAGCCATTAACCAATATTTTCTTCACTCACGAATTTGCGCAGACTGGGGTTATAAAAAACTTGGTGATTATCTTTACCACGAATCAATTGAAGAGATGAAACATGCTCAAACTCTCATTGATCGCATTCTTTTTTTAGAAGGCCTTCCAAACTTGCAAAAGCTAGGTGCACTTAACATCGGTGAAACTGTACCTGAACAACTACAAGCTGATTTGGATTTAGAATTTGTTGCGATTCCGCGCCTCAAAAAAGCAATCGCTCTTTGTGTTCAAAAATCTGATTTTGCAACTCGTGAAATGCTTGAGAAGATTCTTGTGAATGAAGAAGAGCATGTTGACTGGATCGAGTCTCAACAAAAAATGATTTCTGATATGGGATTAGAAAACTATCTTGCAGAGCAAATGCACAAAGACTAATCCAATTCTTAAAAATTTTGATGAGATCAAAAACACAAAAAGGTGACTTCTAAGTCACCTTTTTTAATACGCAAAGAAGTCTAGAGTTATGCAAACTCTAGTTCCCCACTCAACTCAATTGTTATCATGTCCTTATGATACTTTATTTTCCTCGAGTGCCATTTGAACGTCTGCACTCTGAGCATCTGAGTTTTCATTTATTAAGGATTCGATCTTCTCCTGACAAATCCCACAACCTGTTCCCGCGCCAGTCTTTTCACAGATTTTTTCCAATGAACAAACACCCTTTTCGAGTTCCTGTTCTATCTGCTTATGACCTATGGCTTTACATACACAAACTATCATCTCTATTAGGATCGGCCATAGAAGTCCGAAACACAATTGCAACCTGTTTTCAGTTCATTTTCAGCTAGAGAGCCCAATGATTTCGGGCCCTTAGAGTTTTGATTTTCATTTAGACTTTCAATACGTTTTCAATTGCTGATTTGAAACTGACAAATGTTTCACATCGAAACACTAAAATCCGCTGGGAATAGGTATAGAAGCTGGAGCTCGACTTCCAAGGCCCCTCAGATCTGAAGCACCAACTTGTTCTTTAATCGTATTAGCCTGACCAATATACTCTTGGTTAAGACCTATGTACTTTCCTCGATCAGACTCCGCATTAGACATCATATCTAATCCATCTTGAATATGACCAATGGTCTCAGACACTGCTTCTTTTACGCCGGGACAAACATCTTCATCAGGAAACTCTAAGACATCATTAAGAGAATCGATAACTCGCTTGTGGTGTTCTTCCATTTCTTTACAAGTTCTATTTTTGGCCATGGCCCAAGATATATTATCTTCAGCTTCTTTAATTAGAGCGTTCATTGTAGGAACAATAGATCTCATTGTTGAATACCCAGTTCGATCCCTCGGTTGCATTTTTCGCAACATTTCTTCATAGGCCGTATACTCTCTATTCATACATCGATAACTTCCATTCCAAGCTAAAGTCTGATCCATTCCTCGAATAAAATCATTCAAGTGATCTGCCTGAAATGTTACGCAGTTTTGATTTTGAGCAAAACTCGTTAGAGTGAATAAGCTCACCACTAAAACAACCAGAGACACAAAGTAAAATCCCTTTGTCATCCATCCTCCTAAACTTTATAGCCTTTATAGGCCATCCGTTAATTTGAGGCGTACTGTACAGATTGGAAATTGATGAATATTGATTTTAGATACACGAAACCATTAACTGACTAGCAGCCCTCCTCCAACAATAGGATAAGGGCTCAGAATGATTAATAAAACTGTAATGATTTCTACAGGTGTTCAGAGCTCGAAGCCTTGCCAAAAAGTTTTTCGATTTTACAGCTCAAAAGCCCTTAGATCGAATTCAATACTTTTTGCCCTCGTTCAAGGAGTGATTTTTTTGGCAATAAAGGTACGAGTTCTTTGAGTTCGGCACCGTGAGGCTTACCAATAACAGCCACTCTCATGGGCATAAAGAGATGCTTACCTTTTACCGATGCATCGGTTTTTATTTGATTTTGAATATTCACAAAATCTTCTTCGGTTAAAAAGTCACTGTCTTTTTCAGAAACAAGTTTATTCCACATCTCTAAAACGGTCTTCGAACTCTCCCAGCTCAAAGCATCCTTTGCCGACTCATCAATATTAAAAGCCCCATCGCTCAATGGGCGAAACTGCTCTATGGAATCTTTAAATGTTTCCATTCGCGTTTTAAAAGTGCTGAGCGCTTTAGTTCTCCACTCGGAATCTCCAGGGAATCCCGTTAAGCCTTCAGCAGACAACAGAGGCTCAATACCTTGCCAAAGCTTCTCATCGGACAGGTCTCTCAAATATTGGGAATTCATCCAGGTTAGTTTTTCCTCATCAAAAACTGCCGGAGCTTTATTCACTCTTGAAAGATCAAAACTTTCAATCAGTTCGTCTAACGGAATAATCTCTTTTTCTTCCGGATGAGACCAACCCAGTAAAGCCAAGAAATTAACTAAGGCTTCAGGTAAGAATCCATTCTTGTGATATTCTTTACAGCTGGTAGCCCCATGTCGCTTAGATAGTTTTTGTTTATCTTGCCCTAAAATCAAAGAAAAGTGAGCAAACTCTGGCAACTGATAGGGTTCACTTAAAAATTTAGAGAAGGCATTAGCGACTTTTTCACTATGAAAGAAATCTTGATTTGTTTCGAGAGTTCCAGAGTTTACTTTCTTGTGAAAATCTTCTAGCTCATCATAGATCATTAGCTGTCTTAGAGTGTTACTAACATGATCCTCTGCTCGAAACACATGGGTCATTCCCATCAAAGCATCATCTATAACACAACAGAAGTTATAAACCGGCATACCGTTAGATCTAACGATGACGAAGTCACCGACCATATCTGCTTGAAACTCCACATCACCACGAACATGGTCAGTAAACTTATAAGCACCAACACCATCATTAATAAAACGAATGGCCCCAGCCTTACCTGCTTTAATTTCCTCTCGGGCTTTATCTAAAGACAAGATATCTTTAGGTCTTGGAATCGTGAAGCCGTCTTCACTTGCTTTTTTTGCAGCCTCTAACTCTTCATCGGTTCTAAAGTCGTAGTAGGCTTTCCCATTTTCTAAAAGGTAATTGGCAAAGAAGTTATAAATCTCAGTTCTTTGGCTTTGTCGATATGGACCATATTCACCAATATCCTCCAAAGTCTCAGAGTTGGGCCCTTCATCCCAGTTGAGCCCCAACCATACCAAGTCTTCGATCTGCATACGGAGAGCTTCTTCTGTGCTTCGCTCCAAATCGGTATCTTCAATTCGCAATACAAAAGTGCCTTGGTGCTTTTTAGCAAATAAGTAACTGAAAAGAGCTGTACGAGCTCCACCAACATGAAGGTATCCGGTAGGACTCGGGGCAAAACGAACGCGAACTGGTTTTGAGGCCATGTAATTCTCCTATAAAAGACTTAAGTATCCGGGAATTGCTTTAAAGATTTGCCATAAAAAAACCGGATCGACAAAGGATCCGGTGATTGATTCATAGCGATAAGAAGGAACAAATTAGAGGCCGAAAATAGCCTTAACTTCGTCTTGATTCTCTAGCTCTTCACGGCTTGTTGCCAATGAAAGCTCTTTAAGAAGTAAAGTGCGAGCTGTATCTAACATCTTGCGCTCTCCGAAGCTAAGTTCCTTTTCTACTTTAAGTAAGAAAAGGTCTCTTAAGACTTCGGCGATCTCGTATACAGAACCTGTTTTAATCTTTTCCATATACTCGCGGTATCTTCTGTTCCATGTCTGGTTGTCGATCTTAATATCCTTTTCTTTAAGGATACCGATCACTTTTCCAGCTTCATCTTTAGAGATGATGGGACGTAAGCCCACTTGAGCTACGTTGTCCATGGGGATCATAATTTTCATCCCACTATCGATTATCTTAATCGAATAGAAGGTTTGCTTCTTACCAAAAATCTCTTTGGTTTCAATTGCTGTGACTTCGCCAACCCCGTGCCCCGGGTAAACGGCATTGTCACCTACGCTAAATTCAGCCATCTGTCCTCCAGATATTGTTCCCCACCGCCACCTCTACTTCCACTCAAAGAGTTAGGTTAATACCTAATTTCCTGAAGAGAGTAGAAAAAGCGCTTGCATTTTATAACACTTTTGACACAACTTATCAAGGTGTGTTAGAACTCCGGACCTCACTTTACTCACTTTTTTCAAGATATTGTTTTTACGAAGGAAAAAAGTGACGTTTTCCGTCATTTTCACCGCTTAAAGGACAAAATTAGGGCGTAAGATTGAGGCCCAACGGGGACTTCCTGACCCAGCACTCGAAGCTGATAGCGACCCGCTTCAAGATTGATATCCGCATGCTCAAAGTTATTCAATTCATCCCTATAGACGACCCTTTGACCACGCATATCAACCAGTTCTAAATCAAGGTTATTCACTAAGGCTTTCTGACTCCCTGGTTGAGCAGGAAAATCGGTCCAAACCAATGATAAAGCCACCGAGCTATTTTGATTGAGAGAAAACTCGTAGGCCTTTGACTGCCCCTGTGAGACCCCTTGCCTTTCATCAACTAGCAGTAAAGGGTTTATAAATACAGAATCATCGGCCTGAACGAGCCCAAAGCCCTCTACTACATTAGGTCGCCTCACAGGAATCTCCTGCGTACCACCAACACCAAATTGACCTGGAAACAAATCCATAGCCGAATTCATGATTACAGCCTTAACCAGTGCAGAACTTGGTCTTTGCTGATTGTGAACAGTCTTTAAAGTTTGCCTAACTAAAGCAGCAACTCCTGCCACCAAGGGAGCCGACATGGATGTCCCGCCGGTCCAATTATAATCTTTATTAAATGCACCCCACATATTTTTACTTCCTGGAGCTCGGCTTCGAGTAGAAAGCAAATTGGTACCGGGAGCTAATATCTCCGGCTTTATTCGGCCGTCCAATGTTGGTCCCCTTCCGCTAAAAGCAGCTACACCTTGCAAACTATTAGATGGGTGATCGGACGCTAAAGGCTCTACCGGAAATCGGTTTGAAAAAGATCTCACTTGAGATAAGGGTTGCTGAATTCCACCTGTTGCGACTAAGTTTTCTGACGACCCCACTGACAAAACATTTTTGGCCGTCGAAGGAGAAGCAATCGAACCCATATCTACCTGACCATTAGCATCCCAATCCCCAGCAAAGTTTCCAACGGCTGTAACAAAAAGCATATCCGGATATTGATAGGCAAAGCGATCGAAGTCATAGGAAAGGCCATTATACACTCCAAGATCTTGACCAGAGCCCCAAGAGTTCACATGGATTCTTGCTCCCGCTTCGTAGGCGTTAAAGAAAAAGTTGGGAAGATCACTGGGGACATAAAAGTTTTGAACTTGTCTCGACCAAATACTTTGCACTAAAAATTGAGCTTGAGGGGCTACGCCTGTAACAAG
>CAZFYV010000219.1:0-712 GCA_964523195.1 uncultured Pseudobdellovibrionaceae bacterium | reverse complement strand
ATACCCGCACCAACAGATAAACCCACAACATTACTTCCATGCCCGTGGTAATCCATCCAGCTGTTTTCGCCGGGAGCATAACTCGCTCCGCCCACAAACTGATTAATCAAATCTTCGTGCACACCTTGGGCGCCCAAATTTAATCCCGTGTCGGCAAAGCTTATTAACTCACCAGCTCCAAAAATTCCCTGATCCCAAACCTTAGCCGTTTGCAATGCCCAAGTTCCGGATTCAGTACCTTGAAGTTGAGAAAGATCTCCATTCCCAGCGCTTTGAGAATTGTGAGTGATAATCATCTCAAAGCTTTGAACCTTGTTTGATGAAACAATAAACAAACTTTCTGGCTTTGATGCCCAGTCCATTATTTTCGACCGATTCATTAGTCTTCTGCGCGAGCGAACTTGATTATTTAAGTACTCATAGATCAGAAATTCTTTAGTGGTACTATCATTCAGTTGCGAGAGAATTTCTGAAGGAATCTTTTCTAGCAAAGGCTTCTTTGAACTCACGCAGCTCTTAGGCAAGCTCTGGCCTTGTTCAAGTGCAAATAAGTGCAGCTTACTTTGGGTATCGTACACAACAATTTTAAACTCATTCTTATCAATGGAATCTTCGCAGGACGCCCAGACGATCTGCTGATTGAGAGGTTTATCTAAACCACTAAAGCTATCAATGTTTGCCGGGGACATAAAAAACCACAGGCAAAGTACAG
>CAZFYV010000218.1:0-6751 GCA_964523195.1 uncultured Pseudobdellovibrionaceae bacterium | reverse complement strand
GATAAACCTTCAGCGCGCATAACAGAGACACAAGTGCTCTCACCAGTTCCCTCAGTTCTTACTGAACCTGGGTCATCTGCGGTAGCTGGCAAACGACCTGCTTCAGCACAATCAGATCCAGGAGGACAAATTGCTTCAACACTCACTGTTCCCGTTGGACCAGTAACCGTACCAGTTTCTG
Organism: uncultured Pseudobdellovibrionaceae bacterium; assembly: GCA_964523195.1. Taxonomy (GTDB): domain Bacteria; phylum Bdellovibrionota; class Bdellovibrionia; order Bdellovibrionales; family JAGQZY01; genus JAUHWN01. Next base: position 6,570 of record CAZFYV010000218.1, on the reverse strand, counting down.
CAGTTCTTGTTTCAGCATCAGTTGTACCAACTCTTTCTGCTGGAACGCCCGTATCTGTATCAACGACAGGCTCCGAAGCTTGTGTATTACATTTTCCTGAAGCATCGCGAACCCAACCGGCATTACAGGCACAAGTTCTTGAAGTTGAATCCCATGTACTATTAGGTTCCGTATCAGCAGGACAAGGTGACGGCGCATCGGCTGGTGCTCTATTAATAGATGCGATTCCTCGAGTAGGAGTGATGGGAGAGGCTGCAACACTAATTCCTTCAAAATCATTTCCAGCTGAGTAATTACAATTACAGTTGTATCTGTTTTCGATGTGGCTAAGAACCGCACCATGATACTTGGTCTTGATAGACTCTGTAATTTGAGCTGTTAAATCAGCTTCGCGATCTTCTAGCCGCGTTTGCTGACGTTCAAGCTGTCGAATCTTATCGCGAAGATCCTTTTTATCTTGCTTGAGCTCATAGATTTCATCATCGTTACTGGTCACTCCAGCACCTGCGGATGCACCCCATGGACAAGCCTGTAAACCGCCATAGAGGCCATAACCCCAATTCGCTTCAGACTCATTTGGTGTCATTAAAACGACCAGTAAACTCAAAAGAATTATTTTGAATGTAGATTTCATAAACATAGAGATCACTCCCATCAAACAACTTTTCGACACTTTTGATATCGAGCTTGACTCAAATCAGCGCATTTATGACTTTAGGCTTGATTTCTGGACCTTTTGGAATCTTTTTACATTCCGCAGGTCGCTAAAAGATTTCTCCATTGCTCTCTAAGTGTCTCAAATCTAAAATGAAATCCAATGAAGCATGCAATTCTCTGTGTTGACGATGAAATAGACAATGTTGAAGCCCTCGAGAGGCTTTTCCGTCGCAAATATAAGGTATTTAAGGCCACTTCAGGCCCTGAAGCCCTCAAAATCATGAAAAAAAACCCAGTCACAGTCATTATTAGTGATCAGCGCATGCCTGATATGACTGGGGTGGAATTCCTGGCCAAATCCCTGGATTTGCAACCTGACACCATCAGAATTCTACTAACGGGATTCACGGACATCGATTCAGTCATCGACGCTATCAATTCTGGGCAAATATATAGATATGTGACTAAACCTTGGGATCCTGTGGATTTATCCAACGCAGTTGATAAGGCTGTGGAAAGATATGAGCTCAAGGAAGAAATCAGACAAAAAAATATCGAAATTCAAGCTGCTTATGATGAGCTCAAAACCCTAGATGAAGCTAAATCAAACTTTATGTACCTGGTAAATCACGAGCTCAAAACTCCCCTAACGGCTATCTTGAGTTTTATAGAACTCTTAAAAGAAAGTAAGCTCGACCCAGAACAGGAACTTTTTGTAGATCGAATTTCCAGAAGCTCTTTTAGGCTTAAACGACTGGTTGAAGACGTTCTTCAAATCGTCTCTGCTGAAACAGGGCAAGTAAATCTGAGCATTGAATACTGTAAGCCTGACGATCTGATTCAACCCATCCCAAAAGATGTTAAAGAGCTTCAAAAAAGCAAGAAACTAAAATTCAAGACCAGCCTAAAAAAGAACCAAGTCAAGGCAGATCCAAAAGCCATTCGAAATGTGGTTCACAGACTTCTTCAGAATGCGGTGAAATTTTCTGAAGAAGGAGCGACAATTCATATTCAAAATGAAGTCTCTAAAGGCCGCATGAAGTTTTTGTTTACAAATCCTGCTGATCCCATTCCTAAAAAAACCATCGACCGAATTACAAAGCCTTTTACCATCGATGAAGATATTATGAATCACACTCAAGGTACGGGCCTTGGCCTGACAGTCTCGCAGTCACTTCTTAAGCTCCACGATACTGGTTTAGATATTCAGTGCCACGACGGCTTAATCGATATCTCTTTTGAGCTTCCTGAGGCTGATGCAGATTAAAAATATTTCATATATTCCTTTGTAATCTCACTCGTAGAGCCATAATTGTCTTTATAAATAATTCCATCGTTTAGGCCACTGGCCTGTGATACGCCCAAAGGGCTACACTCTCGTAGCACGGGTTGATTTGGGGTATATGGTGGTAAAAGTAAATCTAAACGCGCGTAAATCTAATAGATGTGAGAAATGTCCTTTTGACATATCTTTGCTCATTCCTGTTGCACTGGCAGTTTTTCTAGTTATTGGCCTTTTTAGTATCAAAGGCTTGGCTGGAGAAGATGATAGTTTCGAAGGAAGCATGGATGGATCAACTGATGCGCCATTTGCATTCCCAACGTTTAATGGAACAACTCCCAACTCACCTTTCGGTGGTGTTGACGAAAGCACTCCATCTGAAACTATCGATGATAGCCTTACTCCTGGTTTGGTTCAGGGCGATGAGCCTGGAGTACCTGCCGACGAAGAGGTTGCTCCAGAACCTGAGCCAGAACCTGAGCCAGAATTAAAATTTGTGATGGAGTACCAAAACTTACTGGCGAAATATAATCAAATTCTTGGCCTACTAGCTCCCTACGAAAACTTACTCAAGCAAACTATCGAACTTAAAAAGACCTTGAGGCTGTCTCCTGCGCGTGCACAAGCTCAATCCCACTCGGTAAGACAAAATTTTGAGCAACTCAATTCCCTGGATTTGGATACTCGGTTTATCATTGGCCAGAAATCCTCTCTAGAATCTGAAATTGAAAGTTTCTTGGAAAAATACAAAGAAGAGTCTAGTCAAGAGTTCCTAAAAGTTCGCGCAAGAAGCCTGCAAATAGTGGGTCTATTAAAAAATATCGAACTTCGTCCCGAAGCGATTCTTCAATATGTTGATCTTGAAGTAAATAATGGTTTCGCCAATGTTCACCCCACGAGTGTAGACGTAATTGAGAGACTCAACTCAGAACAAATGCAAAGTGAATTGAGTATCGTGAGCCTTGAACTCATCTACCATATAGGACGATTTACTAAGATTGCGCTTATCGAGTTTGGAAAAGGCACTAAAACTGTGGTGGATTCTGTTTCGGCAACTATGGTTTCGTTTTACGCTGCAATGGCCAACGGACAAAGTGAGTCTCAAAGCATGAAAGAACGTCTTCGCTCTTGGTTAAATTGCATGTTACTCGTTGATGGCGCTAACGCCGAAACTTGTACTCCAGATGTGAATCTCAATCAAAATTAAGCAGCACCTTTAGTGAGCTGCTCTATAACCTCACCGATATTTTCTAATCGATCTGATGCTTTTCTGAGCTTAGAACTCTCATCAGCTAAACTCATCACCTCTGAGTTGATTTGATCGATTCCGTGCGCAAGCTTTCTCGTGGCTTCAATGGTTTGCTGGATCGACGCTCGGTTTTGATTAATTGCTGTGTGCATTTCAGTGTATTCGATATTTAAATTAGAGATGTCTCCCGCCAAATCCTTAATTTGGTGAGTGAGATCATCACTATGTTTTGAGGTTGATTTAATAGATACTCCAAGACCTTCGATAAAGTCTTTTACACGCTTCACACTTTCACCAATCGAAGACTCAATAGTCCGAGCAGAATCAGCACTAGTATTGGCCAAATTACCCACTTCTGAAGCCACAACTGAGAACCCTCGGCCTTGAGCACCGGCTCTTGCTGCCTCAATACTGGCGTTAAATGAAAGAAGCTGAGTTTTAAATGCAATATCGTTAATAATATTTGTCTGCTCACCAATCGAACCCACCATATCTCCAAGGGACATGAGTTCACTTTGGGATGACACCAGTTCTTCCATGGTTGATTTCATATCCATAGAGTCATTTTCGGCTTTATTAGCCATTGAAATACTCGAGGTGGTTTTTTCTGAACACTTTTGAAGGCGCTCCGAAGTCATGCGATTCATGGCATTCATTTGCTCCATAGTCGCAGCTGTTTCTTGGGTGGCTGAACTTTGGTTTACAACAGCGTCTTTTAAACTCTTGATCGATTTTAAATATTTTTGCGAGATCCATTTCTGAGCTTGAGCCATTTTCGAAAACTGTTCGGCAGCCTCTGACAATAAGCTATTCACAATAGACACTGACCAAATCATACTTCCTACGACAAAAAACACTATGGCTAAATTGAAATAGAGAAAATAGCTGAGAAGATCAAAATTGCCCTTTGAAGTCTTCTCCATGATTGAAACAGCTTGATTAGAAGCTTTTAACAACTCTTTATTGTTTGAAACTAAAAAATTAAGCGCTGTTGAATCTGTTGGATTTGAGATAATAGCATCGATATTTTGCTTAAATGGCGCCCAAAGATTTTCGACAACTGAAAGCTGCTGAATCAATTGCGGGTTTTTGGGTGCTGGTATATCTAAGAGAATATTTCCATTTTTTAGATTTGCTAAGGAATCTTCAAATAGTTTTTTAGTGTCCTCAAGGGAGTTTCTTTGATTTGCTGAATTCACACCTTTGGACAAAGCCAAAGCTTCTTTAGTCATTTTTTGCGTGAGCATTCTTTGACGACCGGCCATATTAATCAGCTTTCCAGTCGCTTGCTCAGAAGTAATAAAGTAAATAGTAAAAAGTGAAGAAAGAATACTTCCAACACCTAATAACAATGCGAAAACCACAAAGGTCTTTTTAATTCCTAATTTGCGAACAAAGATTTCCATTCTTTCCTCAAATCACCAGCAAAAATAACTCAAATATCGCTTTATTTATCGGTCGTTCCGCATAGTTAGTATATTCGATATTGGACTAGTTCGGTGGTCTAAGCCATGTAATCGACAAAACTACCTTTCGGGTATAGTCGAGCTCCCGGAAGCTCTTGTTCTTCAAATCCGATCTCCTCAATAATTTGGGCTGACTGCTCTTCAGTTGGACCAAAGTTAGAAGCGTCGATCTGAGGTGCGGCCTCTACTGCGGGAATTTCTGTAACTACAACTTCATCAGGCTTTTTTACATTATCGATAAAGAAGTCTGCGGCCATATTATCTACTAGTCTTGCTTGAGCGAGATCTCGAGTACGCCAACTATTCATCTCGCGATGTGCTTTAACACTCGATTCAATTGAACTGGGCATCACTCTTGATGGAATCGCTTTTACCGGTGCACTCTCTGGTCCTGCTGGTACATTACGATTCGTTTTAAAATCGCTTTTGTCAGCAATTTGCAGACGCTTACTATGGGGAAGAACTCCACTGATTTTATCCATTCCGACCTCCTGTCGAAAAAAACATCCTGTTATGCTCTATTTATCGGGTGTTTCATTTTGAAATTTACGAGGCCAAAGTCTAAATTCAAACAGACATCAAAACTTCGGAATTGGACTTGCCCTGTTTCGACATTGGTCTATATTAGATTCATGTTTAAAAACTTAATCATGGTTTTTGGAATTTTTGTTTTTTGCTCCAATGGTTTAACTCAAACCCTTGAGTGGTCCTGTAGTTCACAAACAGATCGTTTTTTTAATACTGACTTCCAGGTTGATTACAACTCAACACAGATTTTAAACGTTAGCATGAATTCCAGAAGGTCTAGTGGCACACAGGATCTTCCAAGCTCTGGTTACCTTTTTTCAACTCAACAAACTTTGTTTTGTAGCGTCATTCAATTTTCTTCTCAAGATTACGTTTTTCTGATTAAAATAGACGAGCCAACGTTTCCAGCCCGTCCCGTTCAATCTCGAGCTGAATTGTATATGGTAGATACACCTGATCCACAATTTAACTGTGTCACTTTAGATTATTTAATTCTCAATGAAATCATCCAACCCGAACTTTCAGGTTGGATGAACTGTTCACTACGAAAACTATAGTTCTTCGTCTTTAGAAATATTGCTTCCCTCTTCAGAAAGCTTTTTCTCAACAGATGGAGCTAAACGAACTCCTAGTTCGAGCATTTGATGTTGATCAACCAATGATGGAGCGTTTGCCATAAGATCAGTCGCCTTGGTCGTTTTCGGAAAGGCAATCACATCTCTAATAGCTTCAGTTCCACAAAGAATCATAGCTAATCTATCCATACCCCAAGCAATTCCACCGTGTGGAGGAGTTCCATACTTCAAGGCTTCAAGGAAGAATCCAAACTTTTCTTCAGCCTCCTCAGGAGACATTCCTAAAAGTTTAAACATTCCCTGCTGAATATCATTGCGGTGAATACGTATACTTCCGCCAGCCAATTCATAACCGTTACAGACCAAATCGTAGGCCTTTGCTAAGTAATCACCGGGCTTTTGCTCGGACTGATCACCCAAAAGGTTACTTACATTTTCGTCTTTTGGCATAGTAAAAGGATGGTGTCTTGCAACCCATCTCTTCTCATCAGGAACAAACTCAAGAAGTGGAAAATCCGTCACCCAGAGAAAAGCATCTTTAGACGAATCGATGAGATTAAACTCTCCACCCAAGTTCAGGCGCAAAGATGAAAGTACGCTGCAAGCCGTATCGTACTGATCAGCCACCACTAGCGCTAATCCCTTATCAGCATCTACTAAAGCATCAAAAAGCTTTTTGGTTTTCTCTTCTCCCAAAACTTTAAGTACTGGAGAAGAAAGCTGACCTTTTTCATCTACCTTGATCCAAACTAAACCTTTAGCTCCAGCTCTCTTAGCTAGACCTGTGAGCTTATCAAGTTTACCTCTTGAAAA
>CAZFYV010000217.1:0-6800 GCA_964523195.1 uncultured Pseudobdellovibrionaceae bacterium | reverse complement strand
AGTAGTGAGTTATTGATCGTGTTTTAGGTCTCGAAGGAAGAAAACGGGGACCTCTATATCAAAGGAGCCTCCTGATTCTTCCTCCATTTGAAAAGACCCACGCATGTTGCCTGTTGGAGTTGGAAGCGGGCAAAAACTAGAGTACTCAAAGCTTTCCCCAGGTTTTAGCACAGGTTGTTGGCCAACAACTCCGTCGCCCTTCACTTCTTGAACTCTTCTTTGGCCATCTACGATGATCCAGTGTCGGGTCATTAGCTGTGCAGTCTTTGTGCCTTGGTTTACAAGTTTGATCTTGTAGGTAAAAAAATAATAGCTTTGCTCAGGAGAGGACTGCTCTGGAATATATTGAGGAAATACACTCACTTCGAAGTCGTTGCTAATGGATTTGTATTCGGCCATGTAAACTCCTGTACAAGCAGAAACTACCAAAATCTGACTTCGAACCCAACTAAAAACAAAAATTAATCTAAATACTGAAGAATTAGCGACTTGGCTTGATTTTTATATGAATCGCCAAACAAATTCCAATGGTTCATAACATGATACAATTGATAGATACCTACTCGATATTCCCAGTTTGGCGGCAATGGAAAAGTTTCGTTATAAACTTTATAAAACTCTGGAGCAAATCCCCCAAAGAGCCGAGTCATGGCGAGATCGGCTTCTCGATGTCCGTAGCTAATAGCTGGATCTATCAAAAAAGGTACGCTGCCAGGACCACATAAGAAATTGCCAGACCACAAATCTCCATGAGTGAGTGAAGGCGGCTCCTCACTATCCGATAAGATGGAGTCAATTCTCTTTTCGAGTTGCATGAACATAGACTTGAATTCTTCATCTACTAACGAATTACTCTCAAGTAACTGGTATTGGAAAATCAACCGATAGGTCCAATAAAAATCAGTCCAGTCAGTACTGGAATCTCTAAACGGAATTTGAGGTAGATTCCTTTGAGGGTTTAGTCCTATAAAGTTATCAGCCTCAAATCCAAAATGTTGACTAGTGCATTTATGCATCTCCGCTAACTCAACTGCAAAGCGCATCCAGAAGCTAGCACTCGAAGGTGTCTCTTCAACAAATTCTAAAATTAAAAAATCATCACCGTGTCCAAGGACCTCAGGAGTTGAGATAAGGTGTTTGCTAGAGATTTCTTCTAGCCCCTTGCGTTCAGCTTTTATAAGAGCATCTGGAGCGATTTTTAAAAAACAAGTTTGTCCCGACTCGCACTCGATTCGATAGCATTCAGAAATGCTCCCACCGCTCACTTGTGTAAAGTAAGTTACTTTTTGATTCAGTGAATTTTGAATTTGGTGGGTAAACTTTTTATTAATCATAGTTCGTCGCTGTCGAGTTTCCTAAACAAATTGCTGCATGCATCTTCAAGCATATCAATAACGAGTTCAAAACCTGCTGCTCCACCATAATAGGGATCTGGCACTTCTGACTCATTAAATTTTTCGGAAAAATCCATGATTCTATAAACCTTATTTTTCAAGGATTCCGTTGGCGCAATGTCCAAAATATTCTCATAATTAGAATGATCCATTGCGAAAATGTAGTCGAAGTTTTCAAAGTCATTCGGAACAAGGCCTCTAGAAATACTAGTGAGCTCAAAACCTCGCTTTTTTCCGTGTGATATCATCCGTGAGTCAGCATTTTCACCTTCGTGATGAGCAGAAGTTCCTGCAGAGTCACAATAGTAATTAGCTTGCTTGCCTGACTTATCGACAAGAGATTGCATGACTGCTTCGGCAGTAGGCGACCTACATATATTACCGAGACAGACGAAGAGAAGGCGTTTCATAAAACTTCAGTCCTAACGCGATGTAAGTGATTTCCTCATATCCCAAAGTAGTTGGGATATTAATTGTCGCCTACTTTCACCTGTTGTCACAATTAAAAGTTTTGTAATTTTTAGGTAATCCTTGTCAGTGCAAAGGAGTATCAACATTTCCCTAATGAAGTTGGTTCTTAGAGTGATGTAGTTATCGGTTCCAACACCCAGGCGCATACCCTTTTTTTCCCACCACGAGAAAGGGTGATCTTTGTAGTCCTCAAATTGACCGGTTAACTCTTTGTTGGAAGAAGGCAAAGCAATAAGCTGGAGACGTTTGTCGATGACCCGATTTAAAATGTCATGCTGATAGGACTCTACATCTCTTGCTGAATGGAACTTAGTTTTGGTAAAAATTGTTGTTTCCTCTTCATTGAGAGGTTCTCCTTGGATGAGTTTCTGAAGGACTTCGGTTCTAGTTAACCAATCCATTTCATGGAGTTCATTGTACTCTACCGTTCCAATAGGAATCTCTTGTCTCTTCTTGTTTTTAGAAAGAACTCTTTGATACATTGAATGGAAGTAGAAGTTTGGATTTATTCCTAGACTCAAACCGTGCTCAAGAGCATCGATATGCCAAATGTTCATAGCATTATCTACAGCTTGGATTCCCTTTTTTAAAGAATGCCAAGTTTCGCCGTGGTGACTTCTAACTGCAAATCCTCTGGACTGTAATTTCCTAAGACCGATTTTCATTTCGTTAAAATGTTGCTTTCGAAACAAGTCCTTTTCACTTCCAACAGTATCAATTTCTTTCAGGTGTTGTTTTAGAAACGGAAATTTGTCGATCAAGTTGAGCATCGACTCTACTTGGTAATTAAAATGGTCCGCTCGCGTTTTAAACTTTGACGAATCAAAAAAGGTTGGTTCCTTTCGAAAGCAGGGAGAAAGAATAAATTTGAACTTAGGTTGCTTTTCTTGGAAGGCCTTAAAACCCTCATAAAGACCCATTATGACGTCTTCAGGAGATAGGGTGTCTGCTCCAGGAATTTTTTCTGTTTCATCTGAAGTCGATCTAGATAGAGTGAATTTTAAGCGAATAGAACCAACATTATACTTTTCATTAAGTTCACTTGCCATATGGTATGCAGCTTCACTATGAGCCTCTTTGTCTGTAAGAATCAATTTAGGCAGCAATAAAATTTTTAGGTATTCATCAAAGCCTTCGTCTTTCTTGAGGCGTATAAGCTTATCAATATCTTCTACAGAGTTTATGGGAACTGCATCTTTTCCATAAACATCTGTAATTCTCTTTTCGTATATCTTACCATCTGGACCTTCGAGTAATTTTTTGAGTCTAGGGAAGATAAACTCAGCAGTTAGTGAGCCCGTTAAGTGGATATGTTCCTCGTTATAAAAGAGTGGAAAGTTCTTAAAAAACAAAAAGAGAGCATCGGAAACTGGGTGATCCAGTAAAGGGTCTATATCAGATTTATCGATACTAAATTGAGCTAGGAGATCTCTAAAATTATCAACGCTCTTTTGTAGGTCGTCTCGATCTTCTAATTGATGCGAGCTAGACAAAAGATCTAAAGTGTCCTCAAGGCTTAACCCATTTGTTTCGCTAATTATGTGGGTAAGGTGATAATACAGGTCATCGACGAGTTGTTGTCTATTTTCGGTCATAACGAATCCTTTTATAGTCTGTATCATAAACTATAAACAATGACACGCAAATTTCAGTTGCTCTCATTCACTCTCGAGCAAAGATGTACTCTACCCATATTGGAGGAGAGTCACCATCGTTAAAAGTGATTTCCTTTTGTGGTAGCCAATCAGGCTCAACTGCAGGCTTTAAAAGTGGCATCCGAGCTTGCTCAGGTGTTCTATTGCCCTTCTTCTGATTGCATTTTCTGCAAGCAGTAACCACATTGTCCCAAGATTTAGGGCCTCCCTTCGAGGCGGGGATAATGTGATCGAGAGTCAAAACTTTCCGTTCAAACTCATTGCCACAATATTGGCAAATGTAGTCGTCTCGCAAGTAGACGTTTTCTCTACAAAACCTAATTTTCTGGTTGTGAGTGCTTCTGATGTAGCGTTTTAGTCTTAGTACGCTAGGAAGCCTGAATTGATCGCTTGCGGAACGAGCAAACACGGAGTGGTACTCTAAAATTTCGACTTTATCTTGAAACCAAAGGATGAGCGCTTTCCGCCAATCAACGATTTTCATCGGTTCATAGCTGGCGTTAAGCAACAGTGCACGTGCGGAAATTGGATTGAAACCAGACCTCCTCAGCTAAGTTACCCTTCTATTATCTCTCGATATGGTTCAATTCCAAAACAAGATCGTGAAAAGAAAACAAGAGCAGGACCAAGGTCTCGATATGATACGTCAGGCGAAAGCCTCTACTGAAGCCAGTTTGAGCTAAGGCCAATCAGATTTTGTTGAGAGGAAGTCTTGTTCCTCAGGAGTTGAGTCGCGGCCCAAAATTTGATTCCTATAGGGGAAGCGCCCGAATCTCTCAATGGGTTCATAGTGTTGTTTAGCGTATTCTAAAAAGCTCACAAATGAGCCTGCATGCCCTTCAGGAATATCAGAGGCCTTGGCGAGAGCTTCAAACTTTTGAATTGAGACTTTTTGGTTCTCCAACTTTTCGGAATGCATAAGAGGCATATAATAAAAGGCCCTCTGAAAAGGTCCCAATTTCAGATCAAAGCCTTCAACTATCCCGTCAATACAAAACCTTTGGTTTTGCTCATCGTTCTTGTAGGCCTCAGGCTTTCCTCGAAAAATATTTCTCGCAAACTGATCGAATAGTATAAGTAGGGCAAGTGAAGTCTTTGGCGAAGTCATCCACAGATTAATGCGGCCATTGTAACCGTTATTTATTGTGTGGCTGAATTTGCGCCTTAAATCCTCATCAAACTCAGGATTTGATTTAAACCACCGTTTTCGAAAGGTTTCTTCTGGTGTAATATTTTCCGTGGTTCCAAACCAAGTTAGTAAGACTTGTTCTGTGGTAATCATTCGGAAATAAATCCTTGTTAAATGCTCTCAGCTATGAATAATCTCTAGGATTAAAGGCTACTTCGAAAACTGGAGGATTTCATGACTCGCCTAATTATCGTCTCTATATTGGCTTTTAGCGCTTTTGGATGTGTTTCATCCAGTAAATACGAAAAGCTGGAAAAGCAATATCAAGCTAAGAGCACAGAGTCTTCAAAAGCCCAAAAAGATCTAACAGAAGCCAATACAAAGATTTCAGAAATGTCTGTTTTGATCACTGAACTTCAAAATCAATTAGGCAATTCAGCTAGAGACAAGAGTCAACTGCAGGCCTCAATTAAAGAAATGCAAGAAGCCATTGCAGATTTAAAAAAGCGTAGAAGAGAGGCTGAGAAAAGAATTCGAGAGTTTAAAGATCTAACACAACGTTTTAAGAAATTTATTGATGCTGGTAGGCTCTCTGTAAAAATCATCGACGGGCGAATGGTCGTGGCACTCAATAGTGATGTACTTTTCTCCTCTGGTTCAGCTCGTTTATCAAAAACTGGAAATGAAGCTATTCAGGAAGTAACAACATTACTTGCGTCTATTGAAGACAAAAAGTTTCAAATTGAAGGTCATACTGATAATGTTCCGATTCGAACAAAATCATTTCCTTCGAATTGGGAGCTCGCATCTGCAAGGTCACTACGTGTTCTAAAGAAAATGGTTGAAAGTGGTATGCCTGCAAATCGAATCTCAGCCGCTAGCTTTGGAGAGCATTATCCCATCGGCGATAATGAGTCGAAAGACGGCCGTCAGGTCAATCGTCGAATTGAGATCGTTATCGTTCCTGACCTATCGACACTTCCTGGCTTTGATGAGTTAAGAGTTATGTCAGATGGCAAATCTCCCATGGAAAAGCTTAAAGAATAGGTAGTTTCTCAGCTTGAAACACATAATTGTGTTTTATTCTCGATTTTTAGGTGCTATCAACTGGCCATTAGTCCGATAAGAATTTAAGAGGTGGTTATGTCCAGTGACCAGTTAAATGACAAAAATGTACTCTCACGATCAGTTGAAAAAGTGCCCTGGCGCGTACTTCAACCCGAAGCGATCAAAGATTACTATATTCTGGTATCTGCAGAAATTGACCTAGTAGATGCAGCTGTCGAAGTTGTTTCTGACAACGCTGAAACAGTCAAAAGCTGGATTGACGAGAAGAAGCTTTCAAAGCCCTCTCCTCTGCAACTTTCTGACTGGAGTAAATTCCCGGATAAAACCTTTAGAACTCTTATTGCGCATCCGTATGTGCTGATCCAAGAATCCTACGACCACTAGTAGAACTTTATAGATCAAATACTACTTCGTTATTGCGCTCTCGCAGTATTATTCATACAGCTTCGAGCTTATGCCTTGATAAACCCCATTATGAACTCTACTTAAGAGCTTTGGAGGCGATTTCGAAAACGTTATCTGACAAACCATCTTCTGCGACTATTCTCTCTAACTCTTTTTTCATAAGTGCTTTGCGAGTCGGCTCAAACTTTTTCCAGTGGTTTAGAACGCTGGTCAGCCTTGAAGCAACCTGAGGGTTTAATTTATCGACTTTTATAATCGTGTCGGCAAAAAACTTATATGCGTCTCCCGAAGCATCGTGAAAACGAAGTGGATTAGCTCTACCGAACCTAAAAAACAATGAATAACATTTGTTAGGGTTTTTGATATCAAAAGTTTGATCGTTTTGAACTCGCTTAATTTCATCAAGTGTTTTTTCGAGTGTGCTGGTTGAAATTAAGGTATACCACTTGTCCATGGTCAGAGTGTCGTCTTTAAATTTTGAATAGAAATCATCCATCGCTTTTTGACGGTGGTCATGATCTACATGGTTTAGGTAATTCAAAGCTCCTAGGCGATCGGTCATGTTCTGAGCATTGTTGTATTGAGAAAACGCAATATTGTGAATTTCCTCTTTGTTCAGTCTTCCAAGAAGTTCAAGAACTTCATTCCTAAGGGTCCGCTTTGAAGAGGAATCACTGG
>CAZFYV010000216.1:0-6811 GCA_964523195.1 uncultured Pseudobdellovibrionaceae bacterium | reverse complement strand
GTTATGAGCCCTGGGTGACGATTGGCAAAAGATTGAATAAATTGAAGCCTACCCTCAGCGGTATTTATATCTGCCATCCAGGCGGCATGAATCACCTGTGAAGACAAAAATATGCCTACTATAAACAATAGATGTCCTAATGGATGTTTTAGTAAGCGGTCAGTAACCATTTTCTATCTCCCAAAACCGTTAGATTCAGTTTCAGCTGCCCTTGCAACAAGATTTAGATTTGGAAGGCAAGAATTGCAGAGATCGTACCAGATCAAGCTATTTTGGAATGACTTTTTGAGGCTTTAAACTAGATCTAACTTTCGAGTTTGGGACTCACATAGGGTGAGAACTCTGAGAACACTTTTTCCAGATACTTGACGTTATAATCCAAGGACTCAGGAGTAGAAATAGGGCAAAAGATGATGCCAAAGTATGTCGAATAGACCGCTCTAATCTGAGCATCATTGAGTGTGGGTAAAAAGGCTTTCACTTTAGAAAAGAATTCTTTTTCTAAGTATAGAAGGCTTTCTCCAATCTCATTAGGCATTGTTCTGTAGTTGAGATAGAAGGAACATAAATAGGGCTGCTTCTGGCAAAGCTCCCAAGACTCCATTACGGAATCCATAAAGCGCCCTTCCTTCCACATACGAACTCGACGCTCATTAAGACCAACAAGCTCTTCACCTATGACCTTAACGCCTTCTTTCAGAATCGAAAGCTTTGATCTTCCAAAGTAATAGTAGATCAGCGACCGAGTTACTTTGCTCTTTCTAGAAAGCTCAGTGATAGTCCACTTAAGATGGCCCTTTTTATAATCAAGCTCTATAGCAGAACTAAGTACCTTCCAAAAGGCTTCGTCTTTTTTGGATTTTCCCTGAGCATCTTCAGTCATACATGAATATTTTGACAGATTTGAACTATCAATGTCAGCCCCTAATACGACTTTGACAAACAGACCAAAGGACTGTCTAATCCCGACCCCTTCTGAACAGCTTTGTGCCCAACGTGTCAAAACTCTCGCTGGAAAAACCAGACGGTCCAGCTTATAACTCTATGTGTCAGCCACGATGAAAGAAGGCATCAAGGCAGACACCGACTCACTAACTAAGAGGAAATGGATAGTGGAAGAGGGGTTTGAATAGAGAGATCAGGAAGATCTTTTTTAAGGAAGAAAACTCACTGGAGAGGCAAGGATGATATGTGAGCTTTATTCAAAGTTCTTTTGGGTGGTTTGGAGGAATTCTGGGGAGAATTCTGAACGGGTATCAGATGTCTAAGGAGGACGAGATATCTAACCACGGTTGCCAAGGGAGGCCGGATTGCGAAAAGGGGCCCATGAATTCTGGGGAGGACTCATGGGATGGACGCCAAATGTATCACTCACATAAGCGTCTTAAACCGGGTGTATGAACCCAAGGGGTTAACCGGGAGCAAACGACTTGTTTCCGCTAATATATCCATTTCCTCATTTCTCTGACGGCCACCGTTTCGAAAGGAACGGTGGTTAATTTTTTCTGGAAGTATTACTTCGAATTACCTAGTTTTTTTCACGATTAAAATTGAACAGACTTGTTGGAAGCCTCTCGCCTTTGAGTTGAATTAAAAAACTCCAATTCAAAGAGTGACCATATCCCAATTGATAAAAATAATTTAGGACTTCGATATTTTCGAAGGACTTCGCCGATTTGTGAATACGATGGAGAATATCATATTCATTGTCTATAAATGCTTTTAGAACTTCTGATTGTGTTTGAAGCTTCTTCTTTTGAAATTTTTCTTTTATTTTATCCCTAAGCATTGGGCTATCGACTGCACCACCGATTTTTAGAACCAATTTCTCTGTAAACGTGACTCCCTTTTTGTTCTTTTCACAGATTCGTTTTAAAACCTTTTTTACGGAGTAAGATAAATAACTGCCCGCCTGATGCTGTTCACAATAATATTCGGTCAATAACAAAGAGTTGAGATGGGCTCGTAACTGAGTCTTGTCTTGGCTAGCGGTTGCCTTTTGAGAGCTAAATACTAAGAAAAGAACACCTAATATCGTTAAAGCTCTCATGGAATTTCTCATGTTAAAATTGGGCGAATAAACCCGTTGTAATCAGAGTCGTAAAATAATTAGCTGACGCTTTATACTCTTCTCCCAAAAATCCAAATAGAATCCCTGATTTGAATTTACGGCCCCACTCTAATTTTAAGTTTGCACCCACTGTATTGTACCCAGTGATATTGGCGCCTTCAAAAGACGTTGTCACGACAGGTACTGCAACGAAAATATCGAGAGTCATAGCGGGTCCAAATCGAGCTTGCCCTCCGCCTACCTTGACGCCTAATCTCGCTTTATAAACATCTTTTGTTGTAACACTAAATGAATTAGTCCCCTCGGAACCCACCAAAATAACTCCATCATAATCAATCGCGAGATATGGAAGGTACCCTCCCATTCGACGAGATAAACCTAAGCCAACTCGAAGCGCATTCAGATCAGTTTCGTCGACGGTAACTCCTTGAGGTGGCTCAAAGGAATAAGCATCAAAAGTTCCATCGAGAAAAACGCCCCAAGTTCGACCAGTTCTCTCGATAACGAAGTTTGCTCCGTAACCTGAGCGGGAAAGAAAGTTTGTTGAATCCGTTGTCGACAAACGCTCGAATCGAGAATAGTTATAAGTTGTACCTAGCCTATAACTGGTACCCGGGCGAGAAGACTGGGCAATGACTTCTGAACAAAAACCAAAACCGATAATCAAAAATACAATAATGTTTTTCATTTATGCACTCCTTCCAATAGTTTAATGAAGGCTGCAGTCCATGATAAGTCCGGATGTTAAAGATCAATAAAGACTATATCCAAGTCGTGCTCGACTGGACTCAATGAAATTTATTTGGGTTTATAAAGGCAAAAAGAATAGACCTAATACCAGTCTACATATAAGGGTTAGCGCCCATCGCATGATCAGTCACATCAACCACTTCTTTGATTTCAGGAACGGCTCCCGTAATAGCAACCTCAATTCCTTCTTTTAATGTGGCCATGGACATCGCACAACCTTGGCAGCCCCCTTCTAGCTGGACGAAG
Source organism: uncultured Pseudobdellovibrionaceae bacterium (assembly GCA_964523195.1). GTDB lineage: Bacteria > Bdellovibrionota > Bdellovibrionia > Bdellovibrionales > JAGQZY01 > JAUHWN01. The sequence goes on along the minus strand of CAZFYV010000216.1, from coordinate 3,744 downwards.
GCTTTACCTTCTTTAACATCAACTAAAGACACATGTCCTCCGTGGCCAGCGACCGCAGGGTTTACTTCTGAATCCAAGACATCTTTAACTTTTTGTGCAATCGGATCGCTTAAATCTAACTTGGGTTTCTCAATGATAGGGTTTTCTTCGATTTTAGATTCCCCGGCTCGCTCCTTAGCCATATCGAAGTGTTCATCAATTAACCCCGTTAAAGGTTCTTGAAGAACATCCCATTCAACCCAGTCCTGCTTACTCACAGAAACGAAGTCCGTTCCGACAGTGACGGCTTCGGTCCAAGGAAAACCAAAAATTTTACTCGCAACAGGAGACCTCATGGATTCGACTTGATTAATGTACGAAACTTCTTCCGAAGAGATATCAAATCCAAGCTTAAAAACTTTCTCATTTTCATTTTGTCCATTAACTACTTCAACTACGTTTCCTGACATAAGGTCCTCCGATGACTCTATATTGCGAACTTTTCCTATCTATGCAAGGTTTCCCGCCAAAATGAGTCTTTTTTTAGCTTATATTTAATACTAGAGAGTCCAAATAAGTGATTTTTTCATTATACAAAATGTGTCTCAAAATAAGAAAACGAACACTTATTTGTCAGCATTTTTAGCAATTTGTACCAGCATGAATCAGCCTAAAGACAGACTTTTGACCCAGTTAACGGAACATAAGAAAATTATAGAGGGCGCTTAGAATCCAATAGATATCAGTGATTTGGGTTCGAGCAATGGAATGGGGATCGTATGCAGAGAAAACACTCAGTCGCATTTATCGCTTCTTTTTTACTAATGATTCTAATCTTTTTTGGACAAGCCTGTGAGCTTCAAAAGGATTTAACGGGTGAATTTGGCGATCTGGGATCTTTCCAAGACTCCCCTGACAAGACTGAAGACGTTAATATTCGAACATCTATTGAAAACTTGAGTACCTTAAAAATTTATAGCGAAGGCGCTTGGATCGACTTTGACGTAACAGGCTTTGAGCCAACCGATCGAATCAACTTTGCTGGAGACTCTTGCTCATCACTCGTTCAACTATCTTCAAATAGATTTAGATGTCACTACGGAGTCATTTCTTCAACCTCTCCTTCACTAAGAATTGTAGACGAAAGCAATAGACTTGTTGGCGTGTTCGAAGGAAAGTTTCAGTTTGTCGAAGACTTCACCACAATTCGAACTCTAGTGGGTCTGTTGGACAACACACCTACCCCTCAAAACAACACACCAGTGAACTCTGCTCCCGCTGAGGGAATTGGGCAAAATGCTCGCTTTAACCAAATCAGCGGCATGGCCATCGATGATAGTGGCGCTAATGCCTATGTTGCAGATTTTAACAGCCATATTATTTTCAAAGTTAATTTAGAGGCATTGGATTCAAGCATTCAAATTGGCTCACTAAACCAGGAAGGCTATGAAGACGGCTCCGATGAGACGGCTCTTATTGGTTTCCCTAGAGATCTCGCCTTCCATAACGGAATACTATATTTTGTCGATGGATCGACATCTTTGATTAGAACTTGGAACGAATCAGATGGGAACGTCGAAACTTTCTTAGGTGTTGACGGAGAACTTTCCCAAGTTGACAGTCAGAATATCTCTGAAGCCAGAGTAGAAAATCCATCAAACTTAAGCATCCACCAAGGACATCTCTATTTCGCAGATCAAAACACTTTACGAAGAGTTAATTTGGAAAATGGAGCAGTAGAAACTCTCGTTGGCCAGGCCGGAAATGCTGTAGACGCCAATACCTCCTCTTGGACGGCTCAAGACAATTCCGTTTATCAAAACTTTGTCCCTGCTCAGGAGATTAAATCAGAAGGGGCTCTTTACGAAAATAACTTAAATGAACGCATCAAAGTTACTCTTCCTGAGTCTGCAGGATTTGTAAAAATAGAGTTTGAGTATCTAGATTTTGAAACGAGTTATGATTTTTTAATCATCGAAGATGAAAATGGCAATGAGCTAGAGCGATTAACTGGCAACTTAGGAAACTATACCACTCAAGCCTATAGAATTGACTCACAAGAGTTCTTTTTAAGAATTCAAACCGATAATTCAGTCCAACGAACTGGCTTCAAAGTTACCCAAATTGAATTTTCTAAAATTGATGAAACTGAACTCAACTTGACGCACAGCTTGGATTTAGCCGCCGAAAACTCCCTCATAGGAAACATTGAAAGTATCGCTGGCCACGGAGATTTGATTTACTTTTATGACTCAGTCCCTGGTCTTTTGAGACTTCTAAATACTACCAATGGCGAAGTTAGAACTGTTTTTGGAAATGGACGGGGCAATAGCGACACGACTCGTGGAGTGATCAACGCTCCAAATCTCTCACAGATTGGAAGCGTTTCCGATCCAGGAGGCTCGAGTCTTTTTGTTAATAACTCCAGTATTTATCTCACCGATCGTTACTGGAATCGAGTCATTCGAATCAACAAAGAAGACTTTTCAGCTAACGAATGGTTGTTTCTAGATCGAAACGACATTCCTAACCTTATCGAAGCAGATGGTGACCTTTCGAACTCGGCAAATGCTTATGCTCCTGAGTTCATTGACTTCCATCCGGTGCAAGGAATGATACTTTCTAACCAATGGAATATGCGCCTTATTAACTAAGTATTCTGGTCATTATTTAAAGGCCGCGAAGAAAAAATTTTGTTAAATTAGGACACTTTCTTTTACCTAGCATTTACCTTAGTCTAGGTTTTCTAAGTTTAATTCGTTTCATTCCAAGAAAGATAAGCCAAAGGTCGAGAATCACTCCTGGATTCATTAAGTCATGATTTCTAAAATCCGAAAAAGAGACATAGGTACAACTGTATCTATAGGTAATTAGAAAGGTAATCGTTTAATGGGTTTTCAATACCACAAATCAAAACAAAAAGTGGATGAAAGCACGCAGTGGTCGTCTTACAGTGACTTGTTCATGATGCTCGCTGTTGTCTTCCTATTGATGTACGTTACCTCCAGTGTAAGAGAAGGTGCGTTCAGCATTCAAAAATACCAGGAGTATCAACAACTCGCTAAGGAAGCAGAAACACTTCGAGATCAACTCCGAGTTTACAACACTCTTAAAGATGACTACCTAGAAAATCAAGCCTCAGAAGAAGAAAATGAGACTTATGAAGAACTCATGGCAAAACTTGATCTTCTTCAAGAGGAAAACAAAAAAGAGGCCAGTGCATTAAGACAGCAAGCTCGAGAAAATGTCGACAAAGCAAATGCTCTCAACAAATATCAGTCGATGATTAGAAACATTATCAACAACAATGTTATCTCGAGAGCTCGAAGAAATAAAAAAGATGAGATCATTCAAAAGAAAGATCAAGTTATCTCTCAAAAAGAAGATACTATTGATGATAAACTCATCGCGATTAAAAACCTTGAGCGCAATGTTCAATCTAAAGAGAATCAAATTGCACAAAACTTACAGCAGATTGCCAAAGTCGAAAAAGATCGCGAAAGGCAAATCAAGAGAATCAATCGTCTATTCAAGCAACAGCGTATCACTAAGAGTAAGATGCGCCAGAGAATCGCTAAACTCCAGCGCGAATCAAAAAATCAAATTCGACAGCTAGAGAAGCAATCAAGTCAGGCCAAAAACGAACTGAACCAAGTTTCGCGAAAACTAGCTGCTGTCAACACAGAGCTTTTACAAGCAAAAGATACTATTCAGGAAGAAAGCGAAAAGCGTCAAGCTCTTACTCAGCAACTTGAAGATCAGGCT
>CAZFYV010000215.1:2386-6821 GCA_964523195.1 uncultured Pseudobdellovibrionaceae bacterium | reverse complement strand
TTTTCAGAGAGTCCCTATACACGAAAAGACAATATTGTTCACAGTGATCCTTTTAGGTGGCTGGAAGAAGATTCTGAAGACAGAAAGAATTGGCTTCGCAGTCAATCTCGTCATACGGCAAACTATTTTAAAGACCGTCGCAGCACCCTAAGGAAAGTTCGTAGTTTGTTGGCAGATCAGCGTAGTAAAGAAAATATTATTCGATCTTTTGATCTTGGTAAAAAAAGAAAGATTCAATTAATTGATAGAGGTTTAAATCGACCTATCGAGCTTTTGTTATTAAAAAATGATAAAGTTGAGAAAGTTATTTATTCAACTGAGAATCTAGGGCCAGAAGTTTACGGAGCTCTTGATCTTTATTTGAGTCCTAATAAACGATATGCCGTTTTCCCACTTCATCAAAATGGATCGACGGACGAAAAGTCTTTAGTGGTTTTTGATACTAAAACTGGAGAAAAAATTCAACAGATCGAAAATGCATCTTACAGCGTGGTTTGGACTGGTCCATCTACATTTGTTTATTCCAAATATATTAGTGTTGATTTAGTTAGACTTGAATTTGACCCAAAGAGTCCAGAAAAAGGCCAAGTCTTATATGAGCCAACATCATCGAATCAGATGAACGATCCAGATAAAAAGTTTTTCTTTCGAGTCGTTGGTGATGAAACTAGAGTCAGGTATATAGATGGTGTTGTTGAATCTCCTATTAATCATGTTGTGAGCTCAGTTCTGGGTGCCGATGATGAAAAAATCGTAACAGTCAGAACAGATGAAGAAGGCTATAAAAGCCTTTACTTTAATTATTATACGAAATCGATAAATTCAGAATTGCGAATCGAAAGGTCTGTCCAAGCTTTTGGTAAGCATATGCGCTTTAAAAGCTTTTATAGTTTTGATGGACAAAGCTATGTGACGGCAACCAACGGAGATCATGATTTACTTCTTTCCTTTGATTCAAACGGAAAGTTAGAGTTTAAGAAACGAATTCCAAGCGGATTGGCTCTGGGTCGTGTTTCAAAATCTGAAAATGACGGGCAAATTACTTTGTCATTACAATCGGATGTAGTATCAAACAAAAAAGTCTTACTTAATAAAAAATCGAAACAGTTCTTAAGCGAAGAAGGAAAGGTCCTTTCTTGGAGGCAGGTTAAAAAGAGTTTGCTCACAACAGAAGATGGTGTGGAGTTTGTATCTAAGGTTGTAAAGGCTAAGAGTGCTGATGGAGAAATGATCCCTGTTCGAATAGTCCACAGAAAGGGTTTAGAGTATCATGGTAAGAATCCGGTTTTAACTCTAGGTTACGGCGGCTTTAATGCTTCTGGGTATTTCGACCCAAGGTTTAATTCGATTTATAGTGAGTTTATTAATTACTTCAAAGATGGACGTGGTGGAGTTTTAGTAAAGCCTGCACTTCGTGGCGGAAATGAATTTGGTCCTGAATGGCATAAAGCAGGTCAATTTGAAAAGAAGCAAAATGTTTTTAACGATATGATTGCTACAGTTGAAAAAGTTCATTCACTTGGAATTAGCTCTCCAGAGTTTACAGCAGGTATGGGTTGGTCCAATGGTGGCCTACTCACTGGAGCCATGGCCACACAAAGGCCAGACCTCTTTAGAGTTTTGGTTTTAGGAAATGGTGTACAAGATATGCTTCGTAAAGAGCTTCTTGATTGGCGCTTTTACCAGGGCTGGAGTTATGAGTGGGGGAATTCGACAAATCCTGAAGCCTTTCAAAACTTGAAGGCGTACTCACCGGTGCACAATGCAAAGCCCGCTCAGTATCCAACGGTATTGGTTTCAGTCGGTTTAAATGACACTCGAGTTAACCCTGTACACTCTTTTAAAGTGACGGCAGCGATTCAAGATACACAGCTCGGTGATAATGGAATTATCTTAAGTCCTGTAAGAGGTTCTGGACATTGGATGACATCTGATGATTTACAAGACTATCAAGGTTTTATAGCGGCCTCTCGAATTTGGACCGCCATCTTTGCTGATCTACAAATGGAACTATAGATTTTTGGTTAGTCGACTGTATCGGCGACTTCATCTCCGCAAAGTTCACGTAGGAATTGCATTCCGAGACTTAGGCGTTCAAAGGCTAAGTCTTGAAGCTCTTCAGGAAAACGTTCTTGATATTCTTCTCTCCATAGATGCAAAACTTCATAGCGTTCTTGAGCTATCATCAATTGTTTAATCGCCAAACTTTTAGGTTCTTCAACACATTGGGTGTGTCCAACCGCTTCTAAAACGTGATCCAGCACTGGGTATTTTAGATCGGGATCAAGCCATGGTTTATCGTGGGCAAAACTACTGATAGATAGAAAAAACAAAATGCCAAAAACCACAAAAAAACGACTCATAGAATCTCCTCCTGGATGTGTTTCTTAAGATGTTTCCGTGGGATCAGGCTAAAATTTTTGCGTTCACTCAGGTAGTCCAGATGCGAATATCCACGGCTTTTTGGGGTCTATGGTCCCTCTGGTTGAGCTGAGGTCTCGAGACTTCAAAAAAAAGATCGTTAAATTCAATTTAGTATAATAATTTCAGGCACTTAAAATAGAACGAAAAATTTGCGTATCGAGTCAAAATCGGCTACAACCAATGCTTATGTCCAGCGCTCTTTTAGATGCTTTAAAGAAGAATCCATTCGTATTGGCTCCCATGGCAGGGATTACTGACTGTGCCTTTCGAAGTTTTATGCGACCACTGGGGACACCTGTAGTTGTGACTGAATTGGTGTCTGCTAACGGACTTAAATTCAATAGTGAAAAAACAAAAAAGCTTATGGAGTTCGAAGAAATCCAGCGGCCGGTTGGAATTCAAATATTTGGTGAGACTCCAGAAGCCATGGCTGAAGCGGCTGCTTCGGTTGAAGAGTATGGTGCTGACTTTGTAGATATCAATTTTGGGTGCCCGGTTAAAAAAGTTGTGAAAAAAGGGGCAGGCTCAGCAGCGTTGAAGGACTTGGTTTTTTTAAGAGAGCTGGTTCATGCAACAAAGTCGGCCATTAAGATTCCATTAACGATTAAAATTAGGACCGGATGGGATTGCGATAGCAAAAATGCCGATGAGGTTTGTCAGATTGCCTATGAAGAAGGTGTTACTTGGGTCGCGATTCATGGGCGCACGAGATCCCAGGCCTACAGTGGACAGGCAGATTGGGAATATCTTCAGTGGGTTAAAGAAAATTCGCCGATTCCCGTGATTGGAAATGGTGATGTGACCAGCGCAGGAATCGCTAATAAACGCCTAAGAGAATCTAAGTGCGATGGAGTGATGATCGGCCGCGGCTGCCTTAAAAACCCATGGTTATTCCAAGAAAGCCTTAATATCTTTAATTTCGAGCAGCAGGTGGATATAGAAAAAGATTACTCCAAAGTTATTTTTCAGTTAAAAACCTCTTTGGAGCGCACCCAAGAAGAGCGAGTAGTGGGACTTCAGATTAAAAAGTTTGCATCCTGGTACTCCGCAGGCTTTCCTGGCTCTTCACAGTTTAGAAAATCCGTGTTTCAATCTAAATCTTTAGATGAAACTTTAGATCGTACATTGACCTTTTTTCAGAATGTAAGTTATTACCAGAAAAAAGACACCAGCCACGAGCCATTTCTTATGGGCGGCCACGGCTAGAAATACTGGACAGAATTCATGGAACCAATTGTAGACCCCTCAAAGATACGCAATATTGCGATAATTGCTCACGTTGACCACGGTAAAACAACTCTGGTTGATCACCTGCTCAAACAAAGCGGACTCTTTAGAGAAAACCAACAAACCGATGATCGAATGATGGATTCAATGGATCTTGAAAGAGAGCGTGGAATTACCATCTCGGCAAAGAACTGTGCGATTCGCTACAAAGATTATTTGATAAATATCGTAGATACTCCGGGTCACTCTGATTTTGGTGGTGAGGTTGAGCGTATTTTGAATATGGTAGATGGAGCCATTCTTTTGGTTGATGCCTCTGAAGGACCTTTGCCACAAACTCGTTTTGTTCTTAAAAAAGCTTTAGAGCAAAAACTAGCCATGGTTGTTTGTGTAAACAAGATTGATCGCTCTGATGCAAGGATTGCAGAGGTTGAAGAAGAAGTATTAAATCTATTTTTTGATTTGGCCGAAGACGATTCTCAAACGGAATATCCTACTTATTATGCAGTAGCACGCGATGGATGGGCGACGAAAAATCCTGATGAGAAGGGCGATAGCCTACAAATTTTATTTGATGAAATAATTGAAAGAGTACCTCCACCAAAAACCGGTGATGGAGACTCTACTCAAGTTTTGATTTCCAATCTTGATTACAACGATTATGTAGGTCGTCTTTGTATCGGCCGAGTATTCAGTGGTCAGATTAAAGTTGGTCAAGAAATCGCTTTATGTAAAGAAGACGATAAAATTCAAAAAGGTAAAGTTGCAGCTCTTTTTAAATTTG
>CAZFYV010000215.1:0-2376 GCA_964523195.1 uncultured Pseudobdellovibrionaceae bacterium | reverse complement strand
AAGCAAACTCAAGTTCCCGAAGTTGGAACCGGAGACATCGCAATTATTGGTGGATTAGAAAACGGAACTATTGGTGACACGATAGCTTCAGCCTTAGATCCAAAACCTTTAAAGAGACTTCGTGTTGACGAACCTACAGTGGGAGTTATGTTCGCTGTTAATGATGGGCCGTTTGCTGGTCTTGATGGTGACCATGTTACCTCTAGAAAAATCTTAGAACGTTTGCAAAAAGAACTTCGTCACAATGTTGCTATTCGCTTAGAAGAGACTGACCGACCTGAAGCTTGGATGCTTTATGGGCGAGGTGAGTTACAATTATCTGTTCTTGTGGAGCAAATGCGTAGGGAAGGTTTTGAATTAATTATCGGTAAGCCTAAAGTTTTTATGAAAGACTCTCCAGAGGGGCCTCTTGAACCAATCGAATTAGCTATCATTGATGTTCCAGAAGATTTTACTGGGGTTGTTACCGAGAAGTTGGGGACACGAAAAGGAATTCTGGAAAATATGTATCCTGTTGGGGATCGCATGAGGTTGGAGTTTAAAATTCCAGCCCGTGGTCTTATTGGTTATCGATCTGAGTTTTTAACTGACACTCGTGGTGCAGGTCTTTTGAATACTGAATTTGCTGGTTTTGAGCCATTCAGGGGAGATATTGCGCAAAGATTAACAGGCGCACTTGTTTCTGACCGCAAGGGTAAGGCCACTGCTTATGCCTTAAACAATCTTGAGGCCCGTGGAAAAATTATGGTGAAGCCTCAAACTGAAGTTTACGAGGGAATGATCGTTGGTGAGCACGCCAAAGAAAACGATTTGATCGTAAATGTGGTGCGCGAAAAGAAACTGACCAATGTTAGAGCCTCGGGAACTGATGACGCAATTAAGCTAACGCCAGTTAAGCCATTAACTGTTGAAAAAGCTCTCGAATGGATCAAAGATGAAGAGTTGATTGAAGTTACGCCGAATACCATCCGTTTGAGATGCCGCGAGCTCGATCCGCATAAGAGAAAGAAATAATTAGCTAATATACAAAACTTGAGGGTTATGGAAGACGCATCAAGGATCGTTATAGAGGCCAGGGGCCTCGTTAAGAATTATTCTGACCAACAGGTCATTAAGAAAATCTCTTTTCAAGTTGAAGAAGGTGAGTGTTTTGGTCTTCTCGGTCCAAATGGAGCGGGAAAGTCCACGACTATGCGAATGCTATCCTGCACGTCTCCTGCTAATGAGGGTGATCTTTATATATTAGGATTAGATGCTCGAAATCAAGCGAACCGAATTCAACATCAAATTGGAATTGTTCCTCAAGACGACGGATTAGATCCTGACTTTTCAGCTCTTGATAATCTAATAATCTATGCTGGCTATTTTGGAATCGATAAGAAAGAAGCAAAAAGAAGAGCTTTGGATTTACTGCGTATAATGCGCCTGGAGGAAGACAGAAATAAAAGTGTCGTCGAGATGAGCATTGGTCAGAGGCGAAGACTGGCCTTGGCGCGTGGATTGATTAACGAACCAAGTCTTTTACTTTTAGATGAACCCACAACTGGTCTAGATCCAAACATTCGTCTTTTTATGTGGGAATACCTAGAGGAGTTAAAACTCAAAGGACGAAGTTTACTTTTAACAACGCACTATATGGAAGAGGCCGAGCGGCTATGTGACCGTGTTGCGATTGTTGATGATGGAAAAATTCTTGGTATTGGAACGCCTCAAGAGATGATTGATTATCATGTTGGTTTTGAAGTTGTAGAGTTTCAGTGTAGAAGTGCCGATGTGAATTACTACTTAGCTAAGTTTAAGCAAGATTTTGAGTATCAAGTTTTAAAAAATAGAATTCGATTATTCGTAAAAGATGGTCAAGACACTAAAAGTATAATTGGTGGAATAGACAGTGATTCAATAACCTTGCGTAAAGCGAGCTTAGAAGACGTATTTTTAAAACTAGCTGGCTATGATTTAGACCACTAAGGAGACTAGATTGTTTCTTCAACTTATAAAAGATTTAACAAGTTTTCCTAAATGGGGCAGTGGGATCGGTTCTGTTTGGGGGAGAAATTTTTTATACTTTAAGTATACATTTCTAATTACCGTCTTTTGGGTCATTATCGAACCGAGTCTGTACCTTTTTGCCATTGGAAAGGGTATTGGAGTCTTTGTAGGAGATATTGATGGTAGATCATATTTAGAGTTCTTTTTTCCGGCTCTACTTTGTACAACTGGAATGTTGGTTGCTTTTTTTGAATCAACTTACGCCTCATTTACTAGGATGCACCATCAAAAAACATTCGATACCATTCTTCTGACTCCCATAACGGCGGATGAAATTGGGTTGGCTGACATACTCCGGGCAACCTCCAAAGGATTCTTAGGTATTCT
>CAZFYV010000214.1:0-6835 GCA_964523195.1 uncultured Pseudobdellovibrionaceae bacterium | reverse complement strand
TATGATGATAGTTAAAATAGTCCCATCCATTTTGAACTAGTGAAACAACAGGCACTCCTTTTTTCTTCATAGGAATAATGTCTGGTCCACCATAAGCTCTATTGTGCCCCGGAGTTAAGCCCAATGGTATGAGTTGTCGATATATTTCCTTCATCATCGGGCGTACACTCTCATCGACCCCTGTATCAAAACGCCAAACTTTTCCTGAGCCGAAATCTGACTCAGAAGCCATAACATGTCTTTCAAGCTCTTTTTCGTGCTTCTTGGCATAAGCTTCAGCTCCAATCAAACCCACTTCTTCTGATCCGAACAATATGACTCTTATGGTTCTTTTAGGTTTTATACCTAAGTCTTTAATCATTTTTGCAGCACCAAGGACTATTCCTACTCCTGCACCGTCATCAACTGCACCAGTACCTAGATCCCAGCTATCTAGATGAGCTCCTATTAAAACGATTTCACTTGTGGATCCAGGTATCTCTCCAATTACATTTCCGGAAGTTTTCTTTCCACCTGACTTAACTCTGATACTTAGCTTTACTTTGACTTTTCCTTTACTCAAGGCTCGGGTCAATTGATCTGCATCCGGTGAAGAGAGCGCAGCTATGGGTACTTTTTTAATATCCTTCTCGTATTCCATCTGACCCGTATGTGGAAAGCGATGTGAATTTGTCCCAACCGATCTAATAAGTACAGCTTTTGCAAATCTTCTTCCTGCTTCCTCAGCTGCTTTAGATCTTTTCTTAACAGCCATTACATAACCAGAGACATCCTGAGTTCTGATCATTTTTTCATCCACGAAAATAATCTTATTTTTATAGCCAGACAGAGGAGCTTCTTCTAAATCGTTTATAGTTTCAAATCTAACAACATCGCCCGTTGCGCCACTTCGCGAAGTTCCGATGGACCCTCCCAGCGCAGTGACTTCTAAGTTTTGTGGAAATGGAGAGACGATCTCTGCTTTATCAATGACTCTCTCCCAGTATTTCACTTTAAAGTCTTCAACCTTAATATTTTCTAATCCCAACTCTTTCATCTTTTTAACAGACCAAACTCTCGCTCTACGTTCAGATTCTGTACCAGCGAGTCTAGCCCCTACTTCGGTGGTTAAACTTTCGGTGATTCTGAATGCATCTTTTGCTTTAAGAGATTTTTCAATCAGAATTTTAGTTTGCTGAATTACTTTCGGTGAAAGGGACTTCTTAGGACTTGGTGCCTTGTCAGCCTGTGAAACCGAGAGCAAAACAAATGAAAAAATAAAAACAAAAAAATTGAGAAGCTTCATTTACGATCCATTTTTTGAATATTTAGAGTCTAATACCTTTATTATTTGAAAGTGTCTTTCATAAAGATGGCGGCAGATCCAAAATGACTAAGACTATACTGAGAATCTTTCTTCTTTAAAAAGAACACCCCTTTTTGCCCTACTTCAAATTTTGGGTCAAAATCTACCAAACCTTTGTAATTACTCCTAAATTTAATGTCTTTTGTGGCCTTCCCTTTTAGCTGGCTGAAAACTTTCAGAAATACTCGCTGTCTTCCAGTGTGATTTTCTTTAGAAAGCTCATCGACTTTAACGACTTTGGCTACAACGATATGTGTCGATTTATTCTCCAACTCTGAAAGTCCTATGGGCACATAACTAGAGGCATGGGAAATTAAAGGAAAGGCTAACGAAACAAGAGAATATGAAAGTAGGTTTTTCATTTGCATGAAGTATCCTTTGAATAATTAAACAAATCCGGATAATTAGGTTACTGGTAATTCAAATAATTCGGAAGTCTATTTATTATGCCTTCACTCGTTAATTTGCACAAAGTTTCTAAAAGCTTCGGTAATCGAGATCTCTTCAAGAGTCTTTCATTTTCAGTGGAAGAAAATGAGAGAATTGGACTTCTGGGACCTAACGGATCTGGAAAATCAACTTTGCTAAAAATTATGTCCGGAGAGATAAATCCTGATTCTGGCGAAGTTTCTACGAGCAAATCTGCAAATATTGCTTATGTCAGTCAACAAGACGAATTTGATGACTCTAAATCCATCAAAGATAACTTTATCTCTGACCTTAAAAACTGGGGAATGGAAAAAGATCATGCAGAAGTACAGAGCTCTATTTATCTATCTATGGCTGGATTCAAAGATCACAATGCACCAACCTCTAAGCTCTCTGGAGGCTGGAAAAAGAGACTAAATTTGTCAATTGGGTTTGCCAAGGAGGCCGATCTACTCCTTTTAGACGAACCAACCAATCACCTAGATTGGGACGGAATTTTTTGGCTTGAAGGATTTCTAAGAGGTGTTCGCTCAAGCGTCGTTATAATTTCTCATGACAGGCGGTTTCTAGAAAATCAAAGTAAAACTTTTACCGAAATAAACCCGATTTTTGAAGACGGTGTTTTTTCGGCAAACGGGAGTTACTCAAACTTTATTGATAAAAAACAAGACTATCTAAAGACTCAGATGCAACTTCAAGATGTGCTTTCAAATAAAGCAAGAAGAGAGGTCGAATGGCTTAGAGCAGGAGTCAAGGCAAGAACAACAAAAAGTAAATCAAGAGCTAAAGAGGCCTATGAATTATTGGATCGGTTGGACTCTGTTCAATCTCGGAATCGCTTGGCAGACAAAAAGGTCAAGATTGATATAGAGGAAGGAGGCCGAAAGGCAAAAGAGTTCATCAAAATCTCAGATGTGAATATAGGATATGCAGATTCGAGCGTTTTGGTTAACAATCTGAATATAATAATGGGCCCTAAAAAGAATATTGGTATACTTGGAAGCAACGGCTCTGGGAAAACAAGCCTACTGAAAACAATTTCAAACGAACTAAAACCTTTAAAAGGCAGTATTGAAACCTTAGAGGACCTATCGATCTTATTTTTTGATCAAAAGAAAGAAGACCTTCCTGAAGAAAAAACAATAATGACCTATTTAGGGGATGACACTGAACACGTCATCTTCAAAGGCAAATCTATTCATGTTGCCTCTTACGCTAGTTTCTTTTTATTTGATAAAAACAGAATAAACCTTCCCATCAAAAGGTTGTCTGGTGGTGAAAAAGCGAGACTCTTAATAGCCAAACTTCTCCTTTCAACTGCAGACATAATTATCTTAGATGAGCCCACCAACGACTTAGATATCGAGACTATTGAAATTTTAGAAGAAAGTCTCTCTAACTTTGGTGGATTAGTATTGCTCGTATCACATGATCGAGAGTTTTTATCTAACTCATGTAGTGAATTTCTATCATTAGACGGCAATGGAGCTTGGAGTATTTATAGTGACTTAAACCAGTGGTTGTCTCATAATAAAGCTGTTCAAAAAGAAGAACCTAAACAAACATCTAAACCAAAAGAAAAGAAAAAATCTCTTAAACTCAGTTATAAAGAAACCGAATTCTTAAAGACTGTGGAAGAAGAGATTTTCGCCATGGAATCGAAGATAGAAAACCTAAATACAGAGATCCAAACACCTGAAATTAGTTCTGATCATCAAAAACTTCAGCCTCTTCTAGATGAAATCGAAACACTACAAAAAAGTGTCAATTCATTATATGAAGAGTGGGAACGCATCGAACACAAAAAGAAAGAATTTGAGGAGAGCAAAAAGTAGCTATTCGATCAGCCTAAATCTCTCTTGAGTCACACCATCAATTTCTACAGTGCCTATAAACATCTCTAACGGCCTTACCCAGAATCGCGATAATTCATTTTCATAGAGACATTCATAATATACGAGCTTTTCTAGAGTCTCACTATGAACGACAACACCGTGAACGAGATATTCCATACCTTTGTAATGACGATACTTTTTTCCAGCTAGTACTTTCTGCTCATCACTTTGGTTCATAAACACTACCCATAAACATAAAACGACCTGAATCTTTGTGATAGACCGCAAAGAAAAATGGCTTATCGAAAATCAACTCAATAGGCTTATCTGAAGGTGGCGGGCCGCCGGCTACGCCACCAATAACTGTGGCCGATGCGGCTTCAACTCCGCGTTCATTAAAATCAAAAAAGTTACCTTGAATAACACTAGCAATAATTATGTCTTCTTTATTCTTGAAAAACTCGCCTAAATTGTAATTTGGGGAAACTGTTAAGGACTCCAAACCAAGCTCTTTGAGGTCATTTATCATATTTAATTTGTTCTCAATGCGAAATCTAGGAACTTTTAGACTGACCTTTTGGTAATACTTTTTTTCGAGAATTTTACTAAATGAATCCGCTTTCATTCTCCTAATTAAAGTATCTAAATCTTTTTTAGGTTTTATGAGCCACATAGAGAACCGCCCGGTTTTAAACGGTAAAGAAACAGCCTGGCCCTCTTCAAAATCAGCGTACTCGTAGTGCTTTTCATCGGTCATCATTTCAACATCTATTTTTGATGAACCAGTCTTAAAGAACGGATGCATCTCAAATGAAGTATCCTTAAAACTTTCAACCCAATCCATTTTAAAATAAAGAGCATTTGCGATTACAAAGATACTCGTGGGGTCAAGTCGGCTAATCAAATTGTTTATTTTTCCGAATGTGTTTTTATTTATCCAACCGTTAAGATCACTCAAAACCATCTCGTTATTTTCTACGAAATTAACTCTTTGAAAGTTAACACCCAGATTTTCGCTGATTTGCTTCAATCTTTCTTCGTTTGGCTCCAAAGATTTCTTGAGCATTACAAGGTTTGCAATTTTCACTCGCCCTTCAGCATCAATCTTTTCGAAATCTTCAAGTAGTTCCATTAAATGTTGCTCAACCTGATCAGCTCTAACTCCTAAATAACTCGATATCTTTTCTAACTCCCCACCCTTAGCCGTAAGAGCTAAAATTCCAAGAGCATATTCAAGGGACATGGGAGAATAGACCATGTTTTCTTTTTTGCGGCTTAGACGTTCAAGCATTACCCTTGCACTTATTGATTTTTCTCTTTCGAACTCAGTTTCAACCATTTTTCTTTGGACCTTATTTTTTTTCGAATCACCTACTGATTCAGTTTTTTTATCACCGTCAAGACAGCCCGTTAATATAAAAACTAGAATAACAAGAAGTAACTTCACATAAACCTCACAAGTTTAATTCATAAATCTAGAGCGTTCATCAGGTGTTGGCAATCGACAGGTTTCTTTTTTTCCGAAAAAACTATACCTATTTGAGGCTACCTGATCATAGACAAAATCTCTCAACCCTAAAGGAAGTATTCTGGAATACGAGAGAAGCCTCCATATTCCTCCAATATGATAAAGAATTGAAAGAACAGCTTCGGACTTTTGCAGTTCTTTGTCACCCTCTAAGACTACTAAGGTATTGAGATCGTCTATTCTAGAAGGGTTTAATTTTTCCTTAGCGGTTTCCCCCTGAAGAGCCGCAACCTTATAGACCTGACCTTGGTCTTCGGCAAAAAGGAAATCAATAAAACCATTACATAGTCCACAGACGCCATCGAAAAACAAAATTGGCTCTTTGCCCTCTATCTTCTTGGGCTTAAGCCAACGTGAATCAAATATCAGGAGGTGAATCATTAGAACACCAATAGTTAGGTCTGCAAAATCAATAGTCATGATAATACCCAAATGCATGGATACCATTGCCAACCAAATATAAGGCCTCACTTTCTTGAAGAAAAAAAGAGGGAAAAACAAAATCTCTAGTACAAGCGCACTCCAAGTCATAATTTTTAATAACCAAGGCCATCCAACTAGAAACTCCCTTAAAAAAGTATCTCTTGCGAGAGGGTTGTTTAGAACTTCAAATAATGCCGTTCCATCAACCCATGAAGGTGAGCCGAGTTTATGGATCCCACTTACGGTATATCCCAAAGAAAGAACTACCCAGAAGAACAGGTGAATTCGATTATCAAATCTCCAAACTTCCCCTTTGCTATCTCTTGACCATGGCTCACCTGAAGGAAGAAAAGACAACATTAACAACACTAGACCGATAAAAGGTAATCCAGGATTTCCTATAAATATATTCCGATTAAATAAGCAGGCCCATCCAAACCACAACAAGAAAGCGACATACCTTCGTTTAAATCCAATCACAAGGCTAAAGGAAAGAGCAGCAAGGAATCCGACAAAAACTTGCGTAAATATTTGAGTATCAAAAATATAGAGAACATTTGGGAAAATAGAACTTGTGGGATTCAACTTAAAATTACCGACCATACCAGAGGATGAAAATAACTCTGGAGCCCATGGAATCAACTCTACAAAGTGAATTGTCAGATACAACCCTAAAATAACTCTAAATATTGAGAACTGATGCGGGCTCATTGACACGTTACACTTACCTTATTTGAAGCTCCTGCCTCTGCTTTGGTTGGAACAACAACAACTACAATTCTGTCAAAGTCTTCTTCGATTTCAAACTCTGAAGGCAAGTGATCTTTAGAGCAGAACCCATAAGACAATACACTTCTTACTAATTCCCTCTCGTTGTTTTGATCAAGATAAGGACCATATGCAAAGGCAGCCCCAAATACATTTCGACGGTTGTATGGACCTTTCAGTTTTGAATATAAGGCTGAATCAATTTTGACCGTCTCAAGAAGCCTATCGTCTTTATAAAGTTCTAAAGAAAATTTGGCAGCAAAGGTTTCGTGACCCCTAAAGTGGCTAAAAACAAGGGGAAGAGGAGATGCTACAGTCGCTATTCCAAGTCCACGTACACTTTTAATACCTAGGCTAAACCCTATGATTTGCAAGAAGCTTACTGTAACAAGAATGGCAAAAAGTACGTTATTCATCTCACTTTTTATAGGAGTCATTGACGTTTTTAAAACTCAACATATCAATAAACCTAAGCTCCCTATCTCCTTTAAAGCCACACTCTACCTC
>CAZFYV010000213.1:0-6881 GCA_964523195.1 uncultured Pseudobdellovibrionaceae bacterium | reverse complement strand
GATGTTTCTGGTTGGACAGTTGCCTTTAATGCTTCTATTCCAGGATTTGATATTGGCCCCTTCGGAAGCCCATTGATTCTATAAGTATTGTAAGCCGTTTTTGTTTTTAGATCTTTGCGAGTAATATTTTTCTTCATAACTTCTGTAATATCTAGAACACCATAAAGAACTGTCGGATCTGTTTGAAGACGCATTTTTTTCTTTATACGATTATGAAAAACGGAAGAAATGCGGTGCCTTTCATGAGGAACACCTGTTTCTTTCTCAACTATGCTAGCTAAAATCACAATTTCATGGCGATTCATACCGATCTTTTTTTCAAGAGGCTCTATTTCCTTATAAGCATCAAGAAACGTTTGGACCATCTTCTTCACAACACCTTTTAGAGTAGAATATTTGGTATAAAAGTAAGTATCTGGAAAGAGGTACCCCTCTAAGCTATAAAGCGACTTACCAAGAAGTGATTTAATAAATTCCTTATTTTTGAAAAGAACTAGTATCTCACGCTTCTTGCCCAGGCCTGCTTTTTCTAGCATTTGAGCAATTTCGTACATATTGGTACCCTCTGGAATTGTAATCGAGTACTCGACACTTCTCCCAGACGACAGAATTGTTAGAATCTGCAAAGGGGTAGATCCACTTTTGATTCCATATTGCCCAACTCTAATGTTTCTACTTTTACCCGTAAGCTTTGATAAATAGACAAAATAATCTTGATTATTAACTAAACCAACGAGTTCCAACCTTCGAGCAACTGTTCGCAATGATTCTCCCGGTGGAACTTCAAAAATGACTTGCTCTCCATTGCCGTCTGGGTACATGAATTGTAACCCCTGGAAGACAAAGAATACGCCCACTACAAAAAACAATACGAATGCAATACTGAGAACTACTTTTTTCATACTTATATCGGCTTATAATCCATTCCTGGAAGTTGTTTTTTCACATCAAAATCAGTGTGATCCTCTAAACTCGAAACCGGGACCGTACAGTAATAAACTGCAAAATGAGCTGTAGGCCTATCATTTCCAGATTTACCCATTCCACCAAATGGAAGCTTCGAACTCGCTCCATTGGTCGTTCTATTCCAATTAACCAATCCAACTTTTGCGCGGTTAAGGGCCATTTCGTAATTTTTCTTGTTTTTCGAAAATACCGAAGTAACAAGTCCAAAACCTGTACAGTTATTTATTTCCAAAGCCTCATCAAAATCTTTAACTGTGTGAATAGCTACATTAGGGCCAAAAATTTCATTAGTTTGGTAAATAGATTTTGGGTTGAAATCCTTTACCCTCATAATCGACGGGGTCACATAGTTACCTTTATGACCCATTTCTAATACTTTTCCGCGCATCAAACGCTCAGCGTTTTCTCTTAATCCAATCTCTTGAAAGCGGATATACTTCTCAACTGAGCGCTCATTAATTAGAGGACCCATGAAGACATCTTCTTTCCAGTGACCAATTTTTATCTGTTTAGCTGCATTATAGAAAGCTTCAGTAAACTGATCTGCAATTTTTTCGTGTAGAATTATTCGGCTAGTACAGGAGCACCTTTGGCCCGCTGTTACAAAGCTACCAATTAAATTTTCATAGATAGCTTTGTTCATGTCGGCATCATCCCAAACAATCGAAGCGTTCTTTCCACCCATTTCAAGAGCTAACATCTTCCAGTAATGAGTCATGGTCTTTTCTTTGATCTTAAGACCAACATCGTAAGAACCTGTAAAGAGAACTCCATCGATCAAATCGTGATCAACAAGCTTTTTACCTGTTTCAGCTTCTCCTTGAACAAGGTTGAAAACTCCTGGAGGTAAGTCAGCTTTAGCTATCAATTCAGCCATCAGTTGTCCGGTGGCAGGTGTTAACTCTGAAGGTTTAAAAACAACTGTATTTCCAGTGATTAAGGCTGGAACAATATGGCCATTAGGGAGGTGCCCAGGAAAATTAAAAGGACCCAAAACTACAAAAACACCCCTTGGCTTATAACGAATAAATCCATCTACACCTGGAAGTGCATTTTCGATTTTATGTTCCTTTATAAGTTCTAACGACTGCTCAACGGTGACATTGAATTTTGCGACCATTGCTCCAGCTTCAGTTAATCCTTCCCACAAGGGTTTCCCCGTCTCTCGTGAAATAACTTCGGCAATTTGTTGTTTATTTTCTTCAAAAATATCGCGAATCTTTAATACTGCTTTTTGGCGAACGGACATATCCAACTCAGACCACTCAGTAAATGCTTTCTTTGCGGCCTGGGCTGCTCGATCTACATTTTCATAGCAATATTCGATGTTAATAATTTCATCTTTAAAGTCTGCCGGACTTGTTTTTAAAAACTCTCCATCGGGACGCTCATTCGTAACAAATCGTCCATCGATAAAGTCACCACGAAATTTTATCTGGCTTAATTCAGACATAAACACCTCTAGTTAAGTACAGAGTAAAAAATATCTTGAGAATCATCAATCTTAAGTAAATTTTCTGTATTTTGAGGCACAGAAACGTGCTCATTTTCAATAGAGAGCGGAGTAGATGCCGCGCGAAATTCTCCATCGACCATAGCGCCCACAAGTCCGTGCTCCTGGAACTGGGCCGAACTAGACTTTTTATACTTGGACCAGCTTCCATTGGCGACCACTGACACTTTATCTAAATCGCACGCATAATGAGGTCCACCATCAAATGGGTCGATCTCGTTAATATACTCAAAACCAATTTTCTCCAAAAGATGCTGCGCAGGCTTGGTCTTTTCACCAACTCTCCCAATTACGAGTCTCGCCTTCGACTCTAATAAGCAAACGTAGATATCTTCTGGTGGAAAAAGACTTGTAATAAACTCCTTGTGATTCTGACTGAGTTGATCCGCTTCCTGGTAGGGTAGACCAGTGAACCTTCTACCTAGGGCTTCCCAAAAATCACTTCGTCCGTCTTCACCAAGTGGAGGAGTCAGTTCACACAAAATACGTTTCTCAAATTTCTCAGGAAACATAGCCATATAAACAAATCGAATAAGGCTGATTATCCGACCTAATTTTTCAGGTCTTCTGCGATAATGATAATCTACGAGTAAGCCACCGATTTCAGTTGGACCGTCAGTATCAGAATGAAAGGAAAGCACCTGATGAATGAATCCGACACCTAAATCTTCACTAAAGCGATCTCGTTTTTCAATTTTAAAATAGTGGTGAGGGGAGTCTGGAGAGCCATGTTTACCCAAAATAAGTGAAGTACCAACTAAATTGCCATTCTCTGTATCTTCTAGAGCAAAGATATACTCGGTGTCTTCTTTTTTTAACTGACCAGCGAAGGACTTCATGCTTCGTTCAATTTTTTCTCTCAAGACAGTCTTGTCATCTGGTAAATTTAGGAGTGTAAACTGCTTGGCAAGTGCCATAAGCTTGTCTAGATCACTCTCATTGATTTCCCGAACTAAAAACCCCATTACAAACCCTTAATAACATGAGTATAAAAATCTATAGCTTTATGTAAATCAGCAATTTCAACATGCTCATGTGGAGTGTGAGCATTTCCTTCAATTTTACCAGGCCCAAAAACCAAAGTAGATATTCCCCGTCGATTAAAAATATTCGCTTCATTAGTCGCGGCCTGAGAGTGATAACTTTTATCCAAATCACATGCCTCCAGAGCCTGAGAACAAACTTTACTAAATTCTGAGCCCTCGCTATGAACGCCAGAATTATCAAAAGGTGGCTTATACCCGACCACTGTAAAATTAGCCCCCAAGGACTTACAAAAGCTTTGTAGATCCGACATCCAAGATAAATAATTTTCTTCATTTACTGAAGGAGGGATACGGACACAACCTTTAAACAAAATATCAGAACCTCTTGTTTCGATCTTTCCAATATTAAGAGTCGTGGTTGGCGGGTTAAACCGCTCATCTGGAAACTTACCGAATAGTTCATTCATTTCATTGATCTTTCCAAAAATCGATTTGATTTTTTTCGAGATCGGATCAGAAATTCCTGTACCCATATCGATTTCAAGAAATGCTTGGTCAGCGACTGTATTGTAGTTAATTCCACCTTCAAGCTCTAGAACAATAATTCCATCCGGAAGATTCTGAAAATAATCGAGCATTTTCCAAATAGCATTTGATTCGAGGCTTGCAACTGCCGAATGACTTTGTTTACCAGTAAAGATTCTGCTCTGAGACGATGTACTTTCATCGTTATTATGCTTATCTTTCAACTGTATTTCTTGTTCAGAAAAGGGTACGGATAGATCTACCAAAGCCAAACCTTTTCCAGAATTAACAATTTTTAGATCTGTAGGCTCACCGATAAGCGCACATTCAGCTTTCATTTTTGATTTTTTAAGTAACTTAATTGTTCCGGTCATCCCCAGCTCTTCACCATAAGTTCCAACTAGAGCAATGGGATACTTAATATTCTCGACGCCAACTTTTTTAATAGCTTCTAGCTTACACAAAAAATCTAACTTTACGTCAGCGGATCCTAGACCAAATATTTTATTTTCATATATTGTTGCTTGAAAGGGATTTGAACCGGTTCGCGTCCACAAACCAAAATTTCCTGGATCAGTAGTATCTAGATGAGTTTGTAGCACCAGCTTATAATTGCCGAGTTCATCTGTATTAGCTGCAATGACATTTGATTGAGGTAGACCATTTTGAATTTCGTCTAAAACTTTAACCTTTAAACCAGCATCCTGACACAAATCTGCCGCTAAAGAGGCAATCTCCTTACTGCCCGCGTGGGGCGAGCTATCGATTGAAATAAATTTTTGACAGTTATCAAGAAATTCCAAATCTAAACTTTCAATTCCTTGAGCTCTAATAGGCTCTTTTCCATAACGGAAACAGCTTCATCAATCTGTTCATCGGTGATCACCATCGGAATTAAAAATCGAGCTCTAAAAGGACCGCGTCCACAACCCAAAGTGATGATTCCATTTTTATAAAGAACTTTTAGGTAGTCGATCATAGTTTGCTTTTCTCCGTCTCCTGGAGTGTAAGCGACCATCATACCTTGAGTAACGATATCTGAAATCATGCCTTTACATGAACCAGCTTCGAGCTTTTTAAGACCTTCTTCAAATCTCTTCCCAATTTGCATTGTTCGACCCTTTTCTCCGAAGAAATTCTGAGTCTCCATAATATCTATGATTTCAAGACCAGCGCGCATGGCTGGAGTCGTACCGGCAAATGTACCGGCAACTAATCCTGGCTTAGGTGCATATTCTTCAGTAAATAAAGTTGCTCCTAGTTGAGCTGTCTTAGCAATTGTAACAATATCTACATACTCACCGAAACCAAGAGTTTGAAATGCGTATGGTTGACCAGTTCTAAGGAACGTTTGAACTTCATCAGCCCAAACAGCAATTCCATTTTCTTTACAAAGCTTCAACATTGGTAAGAAAAATTCACTACAAGGAACTTGATATCCACCTTCTCCCAAAATCGGCTCAAAGACAAAAGCTGCAATGTCGCCTTTATTTTCTTCGATGTGTTTTTTAAGCGTGCTAAAAGCGGTGTCTTTTCCACAACTCGTCTTACACATATTCGCATCAAATTTGTTACAAAACGGAACCCGCAATACTTCGTTGTAATCAGGTAATCCCTGTTTATAAGCAGGATTGTCAGTTACTTCCGCCATCATAGTTGAGCGTCCCGCAAATGCTTTTCCCATGGAAATAATCTTTCTTGCAGGAGAGTTCTTTTGTCTTGCCATTTTTAAAGCGTTTTCATTTGCCATAGTCCCGCAAGTTGTTAGCCAAGCATGCTTAAGGTTTGAACCTTTAGCTAACTCCACGAGTTTCTTCTTTAGAAACAAATACTCTTTGTTTGCTTGAAGGTTACCGTGATTTAAAACGTCAGCCATTCCCCCCTCGAGAATCGCACGAGTCACTTGGGGATGGCTGTGACCCTGGATATGAACACCAATACCATTAATTAAATCCATTTTTACGGAACCATCTTCAAGCTCCACATAAGGCCCATTCCCAAGACCGGTTCCTATATAGGGATAAAACAATGGGCGACCGCGATATTTTGCAATGTCATCAACAAGCTGTTGATGAGAGGCTTCGTGCTCCTTGTCAGGTCCTTTTATTGAATTAATTTTTGACGAGTGCTCTTTGAGCTCAGCAATGGCCCCATCAATGGATTCTTGAAGTTTTGCAGATTTTAAGAATTGATGACCTCTTAATTCGGACATTTTACACCTCTTTTTACATAAACCTAGGAATCCTAATGATACTCTGATTAAGACACAAGGCACATAGCAAAGCGTGCAAGCCCTACACAGGGCTTGTTAACCGAGTATGAAGAACCTACACTGTATATCTATGAAACCAATATCTCTTATAATATTTTGCATGTTTGTATTCGCTGGAAGCGCAGGTTTCGGGACTCCTCCCGACGAAAATCCTGAGTACCAATTCTCCCAGGGTTTAAAGGCTTTTAGCGACGGAGATTTGGCTATGGCCAAATCTCACTATGTAAAAGCCTATGCTTTAGAGCCTGCAAACCCCAACATCGCCTATAACCTTGGAATCGTATTCCTCGCACAAGAGAAAGTGGGCCCCTCAATCGCCATGTTGCGCAGAGCAATATACCTCAGCCCTACCTTCGGATCAGCCCGAAAAGCACTGGATAAAGCTTTTGAAAAAACAAACACTCAAACGGCAGCCGAAGCCCTCACTAATTTTGAAATTTTACGGTCTTATCTTTTAGGGAGAATTCCGTCCGCTATTTTCTTATTTATCACTGCGCTCCTATTCCTTTTCGCGGGGTGGAATTTTATCGGCTGGCTGGGTCAGAGAAAACGCGCAAAAATTGATGAACTCGACCCTCCAATGATTTCTACAACAACTATCCTGTTGATGACGGCCTTA
>CAZFYV010000212.1:0-6893 GCA_964523195.1 uncultured Pseudobdellovibrionaceae bacterium | reverse complement strand
ATATAGACAAAGTCGAATTCAGCTGCCTCTCCGTTGACTACACCTTCAAAATCTCCAACCGGCTGACCTGGCATAGAGTAATCTATTCGAATATGAAAATGGTCAGATACAATGTTCTGGTACCCATTTTCAAAAAATGGCCTCTCAATAACCATTATCTCCGACAAATTATAGTATTGCCGATTAGTACTTTGATTCGGATTAGGAACAACAACACTTGGTCCACCAATAACTCTATCATCAATTCGCCCACCTATTGGGTCAGACCGGCCCGGTGCAGCAGCGACATTAAAATCTAAATCACTACTGAAATTTTGATCGGTGGCAAAAGGGTCCATACCTTCTGCAAAAGCAATCTGCGCATTAAAATAATATAAGCCTCTGGCTCCTCGGAAAAAGCTAAATGCGAAATAATCAAAACTCAGACCATAACGACTAGTTAATCCATTAGCTCTACAAATTGTAGAATTTCCGCTATTTGTTCCGTTATCTATAGGATCATTGGATGGTTCCTTAATCTCCATTCCTGAATAGGCACCGCCATTATTTTCACCACCAGAACTTCCAGACTTTCCATCTGACGTACCTGAAAAATCACCCAACGGGTTGGCTTTTGAATTAATAGGGTCGGCTACACCAACACCTAAGCGATCACTACAATTTTGAAAACTTAGCACGAGGACCGCACCAAGAATTAAAAGACCAATTTTCATTATCCCACCACCTATATATTATTGTAACGTAAGTGGCGTAAACCATGATTAGGCATCCTGGCTCTTTCAAAGTCGGTGTCTCAAATTGATGATCTACATGTGAAACTTTTAGCCGTCTATTTTTGAGATTCAGGCAATACTGTTTCAATTTAGAATGCTCGAGATCCAGTACACCCATATGCTCCGTAACAACTCCAAAACTTGGTCTAGTTTTAACCAGCTTTCAGTCCAAGGCCCAGCTAAAATTCACAGGGAAACACCGATAAATAACCTTGAGGAGATGGAATGACTTTAGATGAAATCCTTACGTTAGCGGTGAAAAAAGGTGCAAGTGATGTGCATCTTAAAGCTGGTATTGTGCCGGTTGTGCGCAAACATGGGTTCTTAAGACCACTAGCTGCAGGTCTTCCACAACTCTCTTCAGGTGATATCGAGGCCATGGCAAATCAAATTATGGATGACGCCAGTAAAGCCCACTTCCGTGAGTTCCATGAAGTTGATATGGGTTACGGAGTTAGAGGACTAGGTCGCTTTCGAGTTAATATTTTTCAACAACGTGGTTCCATTCGAATGGTTGTTCGTACAATTCCGTTTAAAGTCCCACAGCTCGACGAACTTATGCTTCCTCCAGTGGTTGAAAAGGTCGCCAACCTTGAGCGTGGACTAGTTCTGGTAACTGGAGTTACTGGTTCTGGTAAATCAACGACTCTTGCGGCAATGATCGATCACATCAACCGAACGAAAAACAAACATATTCTTACGATCGAAGATCCAATCGAATACCTTATTCGAGATCGTAAGAGCATTATTTCTCAAAGAGAACTCGGTGTTGATACCTATTCATTTACTGGAGCTCTTCGAGCAGCATTAAGACAAGATCCTGATGTTATTCTTATCGGTGAGATGCGAGACAAAGAAACTATCGACATCGCTCTTGTTGCTGCAGAAACAGGACACTTGGTCCTTTCAACACTACATACACTTGATTCAAAAGAAACGATCAATCGAATTCTTTCGTGTTACGAACCTTATCAGCAACAACAAATTAGGCGTCAGCTCGCAGCCGTATTGAAGGCAACTATCTCTCAACGTCTATGTCGCAAGTCTGATAAAAAAGGATTTGTCCCTGCCGTCGAAATTCTTGTTAACAATTCTCGAGTTAAGGAAATGATCGAGGACGAAACTAGAACCAAAGAACTTCACGCTGCTATCGAACAAGGTCGTGGATCAAATATGCAGTCTTTTGATCAAAGCTTGATGATGTTAGTTGCAAAAAAACTCATAACTTTAGAAGAAGGAATGAGAAACGCGGCTAATCCAGAAGATTTCCAATTGAGATTCCAAGGTATCGCTTCAGGCGGAGACCATTTCTCTCAGAACGAAAATATCAAAGAAATGGATATGAAGAACAACTGGAACGACCTTGAAAGTCTTGAAATCGACCCATCGTCCAAGCAAAAAGGTACTGACAAAGATCCTGCGATCAAGCTCAACAAAATGTCGATAGATAACGGAGACCCTGAAGAAGACGCGAGCTAATTTTCGTTTGAACTTTAGAATTACCACCATTTCAGATCTAATCTATTTCAGAATCTACACTCTACAGTCGATAGCTTTGAATTCATGACGCATAAAGCTATTTGATCACTCTTTTGACAGCCGACAACTTTGTAGACGCCTGATTAAAATATAACAGATTTAACCATGGCCTCCTTATTGAACTTATAAAACGTCGGTAAGGGTCTTTCTGGGAGGTTTTGATGGTTAAAAAATCATTCAATGTCATTTCTTATTCTCTATTAACATGCACACTACTTTTATTTTTTCAGAACTGTGAAAATTCGAGTTACTTACCTTCTCAGAGTCTCGGCTCTAACAGTGGTAATTCCTCGAACAACAGTAACAACAACAATAACAACACTGAAGAACCTGAAGACACAACTCCGGCTCCGACACCAGCACCGACTCCTGAGCCGCCACTCTTTAGCGCAAATGATCCTATCTCCGTGGATAACATTCCTAGTGACAAAAACTATATGTTAAATGGGTTAACTGCCTATATGAATGACAATGGATTTAAAGCCATTGCCATCGCTGCAAATGGCTACGGATATATGAGTTTTGGTGGGGTTACTGCAGTAAGTAATGATCAAGCTGAAGCAAACAAAAGAGCACTCGAAGCCTGTCAAATTGCCAGTAATAACAACGCTTGTTCAATTTGGGCTGAAGGTAACTTTGTTAAATATGACGAGAGCGTTTTCGAAAGCAATTACCAAACAGTCATCGATTTAACGGACACAGCCTACGCCAACTCTAAGGTTCCTTGGGTCGATAGCGATGTCAGAACCAATAACCTTCCTGCATTTTCAAATGGAGCAAACCAAAAAGCTCTAGCCCTTTCTCTCGATGGCGGTGGTGGCTTTTTCCAAGGAGCTAACAACCAGAACACAGCTATGACTAATGCCATGAACGAATGTGAGTCTAGAAACCCAGAGGGCTGTATTTTGTATGCTGTAAACGGTCAAATAGTACTCAATGCCCAAAGAATCGAAGACTTCTTTATGGAACATTTCTACGAAGCTCCAAGCAACTTTTAATAGAAATCCACAGTATTATTGGGCAATTCGGGGCAACTCAAAAGAGTTGCCCTTTAGTAATGGTTCTTAGCCACTAATAAATAAAATTAGGCCGGTATTTCAATTGCCTCCCCCTGTCAATCGTCGTAAAACCCTTTCATGGCTACAAAACCCGCTCGCGAAAAACTTATGGATTACCTGGCTCGAAGGGACCATTCCGAAATGGAATTGCGCCAAAAACTCATGCGCAATTATGAAGCCGATGAAATTCAAGAAGCCTTGGATGAAGCTAGAGAAAGTGGTTGGATTATACCCGCTGAAGATATGGCTGCCAAAGTAGCAAGGCAACTCCATGGCCGAAGGAAAGGCTATTTCTACATTTGCAATTACCTTCGACAAAAGGGTCTTCCAAAAGTTCCTAAGGAACCCGAGATAGAACTACAAAAAGCTCGGGAAATCGCAGAGTCCAAATTAGGTGACGACGCTAAAGTTTGGAAAAGTGAAGCTGAAAAACTCGCACGCTGGTTGAAAAGTCGTGGCTTTGAAGACGAGACGATTTGGAAGGTAATCAATGAAGAGCAAGCAAATCCGTGAATCCTTTATAAACTTCTTTGAAAAAAACAGTCATAAACATTTACCTAGCTCATCATTAGTACCTGAAGATGATCCCACTTTGCTATTTGCAAATGCCGGCATGAATCAGTTTAAGAGTATTTTTCAAGGCCTTAAAGATCCTCAATCTAAAAGAGCGGTCACTATCCAAAAGGTTGTCCGTGCCGGTGGAAAGCACAACGACCTTGAAAACGTCGGACATACAGCTCGACATCATACTTTCTTTGAAATGCTTGGAAACTTTTCTTTTGGTGACTACTTCAAAGAAGACGCTATTCATTTTGCGTGGAGTTTTTTGACCGAACATTTGAATATGCCCAAAGAAAAACTATATATATCTGTATTCAATTCAGATGATGAAGCTGCCAACATTTGGAAAAACAAGATTGGGGTGCCATCTGAAAAGATATTCAAATTTGGTGAAAAGGATAATTTCTGGAGAATGGGAGACACAGGCCCTTGTGGTCCTTGTTCTGAGATTTTCTACGACCACGGTCCCGATTGTTACCCAGGTGCTGAAAACGAAACCATGGAAGATGGTGGTGATCGATTTGTTGAGATCTGGAATTTGGTTTTCATGCAGTTTAATGAAACTGCCAACGGCCAAGAAAAACTTCCAAAACCATCCGTAGATACAGGTTCTGGATTGGAGCGTGTAGCAGCTGCTCTTCAAGGTAAATACAACAACTACGATACAGACATCTTCGCACCCATTATTCGAACGACTGCTGAGATTTCTAAGAAAGATTATGTTACGGATTCCAAGGTGCTCATTAAAGATGAAGAAGCTCGCACTACAACTGCAGCGATGAGAGTTGTAGCTGACCACGCAAGAGCTTGTACCTTCTTACTTGCCGATGGAGTCCTGCCATCTAACGAAGGCCGTGGTTATGTTCTTCGACGAATTATGAGAAGAGCCATTCGTTATGGTAAAAATCTTTCTGAAAACAGAGATCTATTTCCAAAAGTCGTGGCAACAGTCATCGAAGAAATGTCTCTCTTCTACCCATACCTCAATGAACGCAAAGATGTGATCATGAGAAACGTAAACACAGAGGTCGATAGATTCTTGGCCACTCTTGATCAAGGAACTGATATTCTTAATAAACAACTTAAGAAGCTCAATGAAGGAGATACACTAGACGGAGAATTGGTTTTCAAGCTATATGACACTTTTGGATTTCCTGTTGATCTCACTCGCATCATGGCCGAAGAACAAAAAGTGGTAGTTGATGAAAGCGACTTTGATCACCGCATGGAAGAGTCAAAGAAAAAAGCTCGGGCCAGCTGGAAAGGTGCAGGACCTGGATCAGATGAAGAACTTCTAATATCTGCAACTTCCAAAATTCATGACACCCATGGAGCTACACAATTTACCGGCTATACAGAAACAGTAGAAGCCGGTCGAATTCTTGGACTTCTAAATACTAAAACCGAAACGTCCTCTCTAAAAGAAGGTGAAGAGGGTTACGCTATCATAGACCAAACATGCTTTTATGCAGAAAGTGGTGGTCAGATAGGTGATCGCGGTTTGATTCAGAGCATAGATAATCCTAACAATGTTGCCAGTGTCCTAGATGTTCAGAAAAAAGACGATGTCTTTTACGCAAAAGTTAAAGTTCTTTCTGGAAAATTTAACTTGAATGAAGAAGTTGTACAGATCGTTGACGACCACTTCAGAAATCTAGTGATGTCTAATCACAGTGCTACACACCTTCTTCATGCAGCTCTTAGAGATGTACTCGGTGATCATGTTGCACAAGCAGGTTCCTTAGTCGAAGACCAAAGACTACGATTTGATTTTACACATACGCAGCCCGTATCACATAAAGAACTTTTACAGATCGAAACATTAGTAAACAACGAGATCAATGCCGCGAATCCTGTGCACTCCAATACTTCTACTTACGACCAAGCTATCAAAAATGGTGCCTTAGCTTTGTTTGGTGAAAAGTACGGTAGCCAAGTTAGAAGTATAAAGATGGGACCTTTCTCACATGAGTTATGTGGGGGAACCCATGTAGAGAATACTAGCCAAATTAGATTCTTTAAAATTGCTTCAGAGACTGGAGTGAGTTCAGGAGTTAGAAGAATTGAAGCTGTTACTAATGAGGCAGCAATCAGGTACGCTAATAATTTAGCTGAACAACACAAGCAAATGTTATTGGAAAGAAACCATCGCATCGACTGGAAAGTACTTTCTGCTGAAGAAACCGTTCAAGCATCTCCACTTGAGGGAGATTTCGATCGACTTCAAAAGCAAATTAAAGACTTGGAAAAGAAATTTAAAAATGTTCAATCCCAAAGTACCGACTTCGATCAATTCATTACAGATGCACAAGAGTTTAATAAATCAGGCTCCGAAGGAAGACTTGTTTGGGCACCGATGAATTTGGATGATCGAAAAATACTATCCGAAATGACAGACCAGTTGAAAAATAAAGTTCAATCTGGTGTTGTAGTTGTTATTGGTCAGGGCGAAGCAAGTAACCCCTTGATTGTTTCAGTCACTAAAAACCTCGCGGGCCAAATAAAAGCTGGTGATGTCATTAAGATGATTACCGAAGTGACCGGGGGCAAAGGTGGAGGAAGACCTGACTTTGCTCAAGGAGCCATTCAAGACCGAAATAATCTTGATGAGGCCAAAAAGAGTTTGATGAATAGTCTTAACTAGGGAGATGCAAACATGCGCTGAGTTTCTTCATAGTCAGCGCTTTTTACGATTCCCACGACACAATCGTTTTCTTCAAAAGTTACAGATCCATCGGGAGCGAATACAAATTCCTTGTTCGCTCTTCGAATGCCAACAATGACAAAACCGTGCTCCCCTTTTGCCAAATCACTTGTTTCAATTGTTTTACCAACAAGCTGACAATTGGGTTCCACAAATATATCCACAAGTTGTAAATTTGTATCGGGATCTCCTGACCCACTATCCAAATCCATCACCTCTTCAACAGCAGGATTTAACATCGATTGAGCGACTTTCTTT
>CAZFYV010000211.1:0-6949 GCA_964523195.1 uncultured Pseudobdellovibrionaceae bacterium | reverse complement strand
ACCTTTACTCGAAACAACGGTACCAATTTAACGATTATTATCGTTGGTCAGTATGATTCAGCACCAATTGATAAATGTATGTTCGAATTTATTGGGCCTGGTAGCGCAAGAGCATTCTTTATCGACCGAAGATATGCTGCTAATACCTACTACAATCCTGAATTAACTAAAGGCTCATTTCATATGTGGACCATCACCAATGCTGGACAGTTTGCAACGGTAGTGGAAGATGGTGCTACAACTATTTTTAATGGCGCTACTCATTTTAATACCGATTTCGTCGGCACGGGTAATTATTATCTTGGTGATGATAGTACTGGAAACAACAGAATGTATGGATTCATCGGCGAGATTTTAATTTTTGATTCTGATTTATCTGGTACTGATATTCAAAAGATCGAAAATTATCTCAAAGCAAAATGGGGAATCAATTAATACTAAATTGGCTCTTTAAATAGTCATTGGAGCGAATCAGATCTACATCTTCTTGGCTAAGACTAAAAGAAGTCGATCTTTTGGGATTAATTTTTGGTCCCAGATTTACAAACGAATCTTCTGTGTAAATAAGTTTAAGCAAGCGAACATACCTTGGTAACTCTTTTAGCTCTTCTGTTTCACTGCAATCAGGGCACCACTCAAATAGGCTCCTTGGCTCTATCATTTGTTTTGGCGTTTGACCTTTTAAAAAGAGGATTTTGCTGTATTCAGATATTGGATAGTTATCTGAAAGAGCTTGGTGATACTGTGTTAATCGGCCAAGGTGTTTGGACGAAGCTAAAAAGCTGCCAGCGATATCCAGTAGTGAGTCCATTTTTATGGCTTGAAGGTCTTCAAGGACCTCGGGGAGACTCTCAAGGTTCCTTTTCACTCTATCAATATTTAAAAAGTTATCTCCAGATTTTTTTCCCAGTAAAATAAACTCTCCATGGGCACCCGCCAGTAGAACCGTATTGGGAAAAACATCGACCATAGCTTTAATGAGGGAAAGCGTTGCATTAGCTGGAAGCTGTCTTACGGGAAGCCACTGACTGATCATGCCTGAATCTTTAAGAGATGATTTGGCGAGCTCGTAAAACTCTTTTGAGTACAGTGAGGAAACTCCTGCAAAAGAGATTGGAGGAGGCTCCAGGGTAATCAAGTCCAGTTCTCCCTGTGGAATCATTCGAAGGTGTTGACGACCATCGTTGACGAAAACTTTGACTCTTGGGTCGTTTAATACGCCCCCATTTGTTTTTTCGAAGAAATGGGCTTTTGATAGCACGTGTTTTGAGAGATCAGCTATTTGAATCTCTTGAAGGTTTGGATATTTCGCTAGGGCATTAGCTGTGTTTCCCACTCCAAAACAAATCAAGAGAACCTTTTTAGGATTATCCATCTGTAAAAGTGGGAAATGAGCAAAAGCCCTCATATAGCGTTGTGAGATGTCACCGTTCCCGGTCATAGAGTGCCCATTAGTGTATAGAACACGATTTCTATTGTCTTTAGGGATATCGATAACGATGGTTGTTTCTAACAAGCCTTCGCTTGTATCAACCAAATACTGATCAGTTAAAAACTCTTGAATATTATACTTTGCTCGAAAACTCTTTAAAATGATGTCACGATCGGAAATAGTAAACCAAGTCCAAAACAAAACCAGAAGAGCGGCTAATGTTGCAAAAATTGAAGGCGCATATTTCTTCTTGGAGGCAAACTTTAAAAGTATTGGGCTTTTTGAGAGCAGGAACAAGCCGCTTACAACTGAAATACAGGCGAAAAAGATAAAACTTTGGCGCATTCCTAGT
Source organism: uncultured Pseudobdellovibrionaceae bacterium (assembly GCA_964523195.1). Classification (GTDB taxonomy): domain Bacteria; phylum Bdellovibrionota; class Bdellovibrionia; order Bdellovibrionales; family JAGQZY01; genus JAUHWN01. The sequence goes on along the minus strand of CAZFYV010000211.1, from coordinate 5,165 downwards.
TGAGGAATAATAACAAAGCCGGCGAGCTGAGTACCAATGAAGGCACCCAATGTATTAAACAGGTAGACAAGGCCAGAGTTTTTACCTAGCGATTGGCTATTGGCTTGAACCATTGAATTGCAAAGTGGGAAGGTTGCGCCCATAAGTAGAGCTGGAACAAATACGAGTTGAGAGACTGTAAAAATGAGAATCAAAACCTCGAGAGGGCTTTGTAGGAATGATGAAGAGTTTAATACAAACTCCAAAAGTTCTTTGCTGTGGAGGCGATCTAGATCAAACACAAGAGGGGTTAGTAGAGAGGCTAGGGCAAACAAGAATTGAGCAATAAGAAGAGTCGTCAAAGGTCGCTTGTACTTTTTATCTAATACGCCCCCAAGGAAAGCGCCGAGCCAGATTCCTATTAAGATCACAAAAAGTAGAAGTGAAAAGACGCTACGATACTGTCCAAGGGCATTGTTGAGAAAGCGAAACCATATGATTTCCATGCCCATGCCGGCCATTCCACCCAAGGCGGCCACAGTGCTGACCAGGCCAACTGATATGCCATGCTCGCTACTTTGTAGTTTTAGATCGGCGTCTGCTAAATTTATACTCGCAGGGCGAGACTTGGTGTCGCTGACACCAGCTTTGTATTTAAGGGCCATAAAGCCAGCGAGAATATTTAAAAGTGCTGCAAAAACCTGAGTTGATGTTAAACCGAGTATTGGTATTCCTATATAGTCTACCAACAAGCAGCCTCCTGCTGCGCCCAAAGTATTCACTCCATATAGGAGTCCTGTTTTGTATCCTGCCATTTCAATTTCAAAGTGAACCAGGTGTTTGATCAGTATTGTGAGTGTTGATCCCATTAAAATAGTCACTGGAAGAAGGAGGGCCAGGGCTAAAAAATAAAGGGTCACGTAGGAGCTTATATTGATCTCGTAAAAACCAGAGCTCGACATATGATAGCTCATTAGTTTTTGGGAAAGTGGCGCAAGAGTTGGGAGAAGGTAAGCGAGCAGGATGCCTAGGCCTCCGATTACAAACTCAATATAGCCATAGTACTTAATCAAAGCTCCTTTTCCGAGCTTATTAAACTTTTTGTCAGCGTAGAACCCAGCAATATATGAGCCTAAGCCAAGACCAAGCATAAAGACACCTGTTACTAATGCTGCCGAATGAAGGGTGTTGCCAAATAGAAGTCCAAACTGTCGAACCCATACAATTTGATAAATGAGTCCGCTTATGCCTGAAATAAAGAAAACAAAGTAAATTAACTGAGACATATTTATTTAAATTTCTGGGACAAATACTCCATGAAAGCCAAGAGGTAGATAAGATCCAAGCCATAAGCGATTTACTTTTCTTAATGAAGCGGCGTCTAATATTTCTAAAAAGCTTTCGTCACGATCGGAGTTGTAGCCTTGAACAATAAGGTATCCGTCATCCTCACTTTGCAGAGATTTTTTTGGTGTAAAAAGGGCTTCACCAAGACATTCATTGTTTCTTACACGATAAAATTGATGAGACCTAGAATCGAGATCGTACTTTACTAAAGTGTTAAAGCTCAAGGGGTCTGATCCTAACGAGTTCGTTTCGATGCAGTAGACAAACTTATTTTTTTGCCCCAAAAAAGCAGGGTTAATACTCGGGAAATCAACGTTTTCATAGAGATAATCTTGATCGATAAAATGGAAATTATCTAGATCAATGGTCCACTCTCTTAAGTAGGATTTGGAGGTCAACTGAGGTCGTGTACGTTGATTCCACTTATTGAGTAGATTAAATATTGAAGGATCATCCGCTGCAAATGTCGTAAGAATTAACTCGCCATTTTCTTCGTAGGCGTTGCCGTGATGAAAAGAAAAGCAGTATGGAGAATCAATGAGTCTAATTTTTTTTGAGCTGTCCTTAGGCACTAATAACACTTGTGAGCTTCTGGATTTTGCCAGTTGAAGAGAGTCTGCGTAACTTTGGTTTCGAACTATAAGGTCATAAATCGAAATATCCATAGGTGGTAAAATTAAGACCAAAAAGTTCTCTGTGATCAGCATGTCGTGGACAAGTGGAAAACGGGGTAGCTGAATATCACGCAATAGCTTTGCCCTGTCAGTGACGGGGTCTATTTCAAACAATTGAACCCCAGGTTTCAGGGATTTTTTCATGCCGTAAGCATAAAGTTTCCCATTATTTGGGTCGGTTTTAGGATGGGCTGTAAAGGTCACGTTTTTAGACAGTGTTCTATTGAACCTGTATGTTCCCAAGGCCTCTAAATTGTCTCTATTAATCGCATAGGGTAGTGAAGTGTCTGAGAAGCAAAGGAGTTTGTTACCCCAAGGAAGCAGGTTAATGCTCGGCGAGTCTTTTTTCGGGCTAAACCAATTAGGTGCGCGAGTTCCAAACTCAGAATAGATCTGTTTTTTAAATAAAGACTCTGTCTTTCGCTCTAGCGTTTCAATAAAATTAGCTGAAATCGAGTGACTCGATTGAGAGACTGTAACTTTAAAAACATAGGCGTCTCCGTCAAAGAAATGTTTGTAGGATTCCCCAAAGCACTCCTTCGTTCCCGGTGCGATTTTGTAGAACGTCCCTTTAAGATCACTGGGCCAGTTCGAGCTTTCAGCCTTCGGATTAATTTTACTAAGGCTTCGAGCGGATTTATGACTTTGGTAGCTTAACAAAGAGCTATCAATTTCTTCGGGCTCTGATTTGCTTTGTGCCCCCGCAAAAGATAGAGCGCTATGGCTGCTGACACCGGCTGCCACTGATAAACCTAAAAATGAACGCCTTGAGATTCGCAAAGAATCTTTCACGGGAACCCTCCTTGGTACCTACACATGAGTGTTGCATGGATAAATCCTTGAACCAAGAGATGATAATGCGCTATGTTGATGTTTTGAAAATGGAATTCATGATGTTTTTTAAGTGGAATTTGAGGGTAATTAGAATAGCGTGAAGGGTCATGGATTCAGTCAAACTCACTCGTAATCTCAGGAAGAATATACTGCGTGGTCATCCTTGGGTATACCCAAGCGCTTTTGATTTTATGGGCTCTGAAGCTTCAAGCTCTAAGATGGTTAAAGTCAAAGATTCAAAAGGGGCTCAATTGGCCTGGGGTATTTTCGATCCCAGCAATGATATTGGATTGAGAATTCTGAGTTTGGAAAGTAAGCCACCAGGTGTCAATGAGTTCAAGCGGAGACTCAAAAATGCCTTCGATATGCGTGAATCATTTATGAGCGCCGAGACCAATTGTGGGCGCTTAGTTAACGGTGAGGGGGATCTTCTTCCTGGTATGGTGATCGATCGATACGACGACGTTTGTGTCATTCAATTCGACGGGCAAGGGATGGCGGAATTTTGGATGGATTATCCCATCAAGGATTGGTTGCTAGATCTGGGTTCTTTTAGCGCGATTCTCCACAAATCAAGACACCTGGATTCTGCCGAGTTTATATATGGAGATACAGAAGACCTTATTGCGGGCGAAGGTGTTCGACCGGGGACAGTTTTAGTTTCTGAAAACGGAGTCCGTTTTGCGGTGGACGTTGTTCGAGGCCAGAAGACTGGTTTTTTTCTAGATCAACGAAACAATCGCCAGTATTTAAAACAATTTGTTAAGAGTAAATCTGTTCTGAATTTATTTTCTTATACAGGTGGGTTCTCAATTTACAGTGGTGTCGCCGGGGCGAAAAAGGTGACTAGCGTTGATATTGCCAAGGCCGCGATTGATGACTGCCAAGTCAATTGGTCATTGAATGACCTTTCTCCTGATAGTCACTCAGGTGTCGCTAAAGATTGTCACGAGTTTTTAAAGTCTAGCGATGAACGTTTTGATGTTATAGTTGTAGATCCACCTTCAATGGCACCTTCTGAGAAAGCAAAGCCCCAAGCTATAGAAAAATATATTAAAATTTTCGGGGAAGCTGCCAAAAAAGTTAATCGTGAGGGACATCTCATTCTTAGCTCTTGTTCATCACATATTAGTTTTGAGGATTTTAATTCTATTGTTGAAGATGCCTTAGGGCAGGCGAGAAAAACGGCGCAGATATTACGAATTTCTGGCCAGGGTTGTGATCATCCTTTTCCTCATTTCTGTCCTGAACTTAGATACTTGAAATTCTATCATTTGCGTATTTTTTAGGTAGTATATGACTCATGTTTCTAAAGAAAAGATCATCGAAGAGTTTAAACGAGTATTGACTGAAGAACTTCAGGTTCAAATTGATTCAGCTAAAGATGCTCGTGAGTATGCGACAGATGAGGATGCTAAAGCGGAAAACAAGTACGATACGCGAGGCTTGGAGGCATCCTACCTTGCCCATGGTCAGTCTCAACGCATTGATGAATTGAGAAAGGTAATTGGAATTCTTGGTCAGCTTAAAATTCGTGACTTCAAAGGTAAAAGTATAGAAGCTACAGCTCTGATTGAAGTTGTCGCGGAAACTGACGGAGAAGAAGAAACCAAGATCTTCTTTATGGTGCCCAATCGAGGAGGTGTACTCCTCAAATTTGAGGGCGCGAATGTAACAACAGTTTCTCCGGAGTCACCTCTTGGTAGCCATTTATTTGGAGCTAAAGAAGGGGATGAGTTTGAGCTTAATATTAAAAATGGAACGGTATTTTACACCATTCAAGAGGTGGTCTGATTCAATAGGTGTTAAATGAATTATTTATTGGTGGTTTTGATTTTTATAGTCATGGGATGTGCGCATAAGGATGAGCAAACAGAAAAAGAGGTAATTGTGGAAACAACAGATAAAATGAACTTTGATAGTCTTTGGAATTATGGTGACCCATCAGGAACAAGGGCGAAGTTTAGAGACTTGTTAAATTCTAATGTAAATGAGCCCGATAACTGGAGATTGCAACTTCAAACTCAAGTTGCCAGGACTTTTAGTTTACAGGCACAATTTAAGGAAGCACATTCCATACTTGATCAGGTTTATTCTCACCGCCACCATTGGAACAATCTTACAAGTATAAGGTACCATTTGGAGCGGGGGCGGACTTTTAACTCTTCAGGTGAAAAAGTAAAAGCTTTAGAACACTTTCGCAAAGCCTATCAGACCGGTAAAGACACCGAATTTAGTAGTTTAACGATTGATGCTGCACATATGGTTGCCATTGCGAGTAATAGCCTTGTGGAGAAAGTAAAGTGGAATCAATATGGCTTGGAAAAAGCT
>CAZFYV010000210.1:0-7061 GCA_964523195.1 uncultured Pseudobdellovibrionaceae bacterium | reverse complement strand
GTCTTTTTTGGAATCTTGGCGTGAAGAGCTGTTTGATTGATGCGGCCTTTGAATGTTTGAAGAGCTTTAATAATAAACTCTTTTTCAAAAGCCTCTTTATGGCGATTAAAATCAAGTTCTTCGCCCTTGATATCAACAATAGAATCGCTACCAGATTCCATCACATCGCCCATAGCTGAACCATTCGAAACAGCCACAGTCGCATCAGGAGTTTCATCATTTGGTAATACTGCTGTATCGATCAGTGGAGTTGCAGAAGTTCCTGTAGCACTTAAAATGTACTCAGGAAGAGCACTCAAAGAAAGAGCATTTCCAGTCTCCAAAATAAAAGCGTGTTCGATCACATTTTCGAGCTCACGAATATTTCCTGGCCAGTCGTATTTTTTAAGACAAGCCATAGTATCTGGAGCCACACCCATAATTTTTTTACCGTGGGCGCTATTAAATTTAGTTACAAACATAGAAATCAATTTTGGAAGGTCATCTCTTCTCTCGGCAAGTGCTGGCAAGAAAATTGGAATAACATTGAGTCGATAGAAAAGATCTTCTCTAAACTGACCTTTTTGAATCATGTCTTCAAGAGGTTTGTTGGTGGCCGCAATGATTCGTACATTCGAATCAATTTCGCGGTTTGAACCCACAGGAGTAAAAACTTTTTCTTGGAGCACTCGAAGAAGCTTTGCTTGCATCATGATTGGCATATCACCAAGTTCGTCTAAAAAGAGAGTCCCGCCTTCAGCATACTGAAACTTACCGATTTTACGAGCATCAGCCCCGGTAAACGCACCTTTTTCGTGTCCAAAAAGTTCTGACTCAAACAGTGATTCTGGAATAGCCGAACAGTTGATTGCAACAAACTTTCCTGTCTTGCGAGCAGAGTTAAAATGAATCGCACGAGCTACCAGTTCTTTACCTGTTCCAGAGTTACCGCGAATAAGCACAGGTGTATCAACCTTAGCTAATCGATAAACGATATTGAAAACCTTTTGCATCTCAACCGTATTACCAATGATCTTGCGGTCTTGTTCCATCATAATAGGAGCCGAATTAACAGCATTTTCTGTTAAGCTTGAAACTTCAAGGGCTCCATCTACCATGCGAAGAAGGTCTTCAGACTTCACAGGTTTAGAAACATAATTGTAAGCCCCTTCTTTTACGGCTTTTACAGCGTCATCGATATTTGCGTGAGCCGTTAAAACTGTAACAATAATACTTGGGTCATGGTCTTTAATTATTTTAAGAGCTTCGAGGCCGTTCATATTGGGCATGGCCACATCGAGTACAACGATTTGGTAGCTTCCAGCTTTGACTTTAGCAACTGCATCCATTCCATCGATGGCCTCATCGATTTCGAATCGTCCGGTTTGTTGAAGAGTCTCTTTTACACTTAAGCGAAGTGCAGAATCATCATCGACAACTAATACTTTGATCATACCCATGTCCCCTCTTTGAAAAGCTTCTCAACAATAATATGAACAGAAACTTTGCATTAAAGACTTGTCTGAATTCTTGAGAATATTAATCCCTAGAATTACTGCCTAAGATGGCTGGGTGGGAAGTTCCACAGTGAAAGTCGTTCCTTGATCGGGAGCGCTATCTACAGAGATTGTACCTTTATGCAATTCCACGAAGTACTTAGCGAGGTATAACCCTAAACCTGAACCCTTTACGTCTGATTCGATAGCCTGTTCACTTCGAAAAAACTTAGCGAAGATCTTTGGCAGCTCATCAGAACTAATACCCACACCTTGATCCGCCACTTGGGCGACAAGTTTCCCGTCGAGTTCTTCCGTGCTTATCATCACACGTGACCCTTTCGGGCTGTATTTTATAGCATTTTCTAAGAGATTCGAAAAGACTTGCTTCATTAAATCTACGTCTATTTTGCTACTAAATAGGGGTTCAAACTCTGTAACAATTTCAATTTCTTTGTTTTTGGCAAAATGTTCATACTTGTCTACCACTTCTTTGAGGATTTCATTCAAGTCGCGGCTTTCAAGCTGGAGCTTAACATCCTTAGATTCCACACGATTTAAGCTCAAAATGGAACTTACAAACTCCAGTAGTTCATTGGCTGAAGAGTCGATAGTTTTCACGGCCTCTTTCTGCTTATCCGAGAGATCTTCTTTATCGGATTCGACAATTTGAAGCATGCCTTGAATTCTTGCGATGGGTGTCTTCAGGTCGTGAGACATCATACTCAAAAAGTTACTCTTGAGTTCTTCCACTTGAGTGAGAAGTCTATTTTTTTGGAAGTATTCCCAGCTCCTTCTATTTTCAATGATCAGGCGATAAGGAATGAAAAAGTAGTAACAGATAAAAATAGCTAGAAAAGAATGGGTCATACCCACCCAAGTTCCAGACATCCAAAAGGAAACAAAGTTAAGTGTGGCAAACCCAAATACAAAACCTAAAAGAGCCGAGATTCCTGAAGTAGGTCTAAGGGATAAAACTACATAAACTGTGAGTAAAGAAATAAGTGCAGTCAGTATAAACTCAAACCAATAAGGAGATCTTGCCGGTGCCGAATTTAAAATTAAGGTGTCCATCATATTTGCATGGAGCTCGGTCGCAGTCATATCCACGAGATCATCTGAAAATGGAGTTTTAAAGTAATCTCTCGTCGCGGTTTGGGTGTCGCGACCTATGATTACAATCTTGTTGTCGAAGTTTTCAATATCGTAATCGCCATTTAGAATTTCGTGAAACGGAATCGGTTTATAAGTTCCGGGTGGTCTGTAATCGATAAATGTCTGAAACGAATCCCTAAATGGATATGATCCACGAATATCCAGTTCTGAATTGAGGCCCGATCTAAAGTATTTCGCTAAAACAGGGTGGAGGGTGAGTTGTCCTTGATAAGAAATCAGCATTCTTCTGGTGACGCCATCTCTGGCAAAAACATTGCGATCGGGAATTGCCAACCCAGGCATGGCCTTGATCGATTCAAAAGGAGGGGGTAGTGCGTAAGTCTTTCCGAAGCTTAAAGATGATAGGTCATCGATTGCGACGAAAAAATCAGAGGTCACCTTTACGGCTTCCAACCAATCTTTGAGTTCGGCAAAACTTCCAGAGAGTTCATTGGGGTGTAACAGGCTAACAACAGAACGAGGGTTTCCTTGATTTAAGATTTTTAAAACTCGAGCGTAGTCACCAGCAGTTGGGTAGCGGCCAAGAACTTCTAGGGTTTCTCTATTAATCACTATTGTTTTAATATTTCCAGAGGCTTGAGAAGCTGGTTTGAGTCGAACGTAAAGATCGTAACCAATGCTATCTAGATAATCGAATTGAAACTGGGAAATGAGAATTGCAATGGCGAGCGCAAAGATAGCCTTTACAATTTGAAATGAGAAATTTTTAAATGATCTTCTTCGCTCCACAGACCATTATTATCCTACTTTACGATCTCAAATTCAAATGTATGAATTGCCTTCTCTTTTTCTAAAACAGTGATGGAATATGGACCTTTAGGGTCCTCTGGAGTGATCATCCAGGAGTTGTTGATCCAGCCATTTTTCTCGGTGAAGGGTAAGGTGGTAGTAACTTTAGCCCCATCATTTGAGATTTTGGTCGATTCTATATTAAATCTTAATATTCTTGGTGGTTCAGGAAGTTGAAATTCTTCGGTAAGTTCAGACTTTCGAACTTGTTTACCTTCAACTTTGAAGAACCAGCCGTAGGAAAGTCCTACTTGATAAGGAATTTTGTCGGTGACGACGAACTCGACCTGGCCGTTTTTCTTTTCGTCGTAGTAACCAAAAAAAGCGTGGGTAATCTTTTGTCCGTTTTTGGCTTTGTACTGAATGGACTTTTCTTTGATTTCACCAAGGGGTGGATTTAAAAATTTTTGTCTGCTCCAGCGAAATTCCTCATGCTTACTTAGGCTGTTAGTCTTAGTGACTTTTGGTCCTGTTGTTTCGCAGGCCACGAATAGAAAGCTGAAACTCGCAACAAAAATTAGAACAATAAGCTTTTTTAGCACTTCTTTTACATCCCATAATCGGGCTGGTTACCCGATCTAAAAATCAATTCGATCGAACGTTCCTCAATCGCCTCTCGATTAGATGCGTTAAGTTCGTCGAGTATTCGTTCAGGAATTTCTACTTGCTCAACTCCCGGAGGCCAAGAAAAATCCTCATTTGGGTCCGACTTTGTTGCTCTTTTCATGTACTGAGTCCAAATAGGAACAGCTCCCGAGGCACCCGTTAGTTTATGGGGAGTGTTGTCATCATACCCGACCCATACAACTGCTGTATGATTAGGCGTGAAGCCTGCAAACCAAGCATCTTTGGTATCATTTGTGGTGCCTGTTTTCCCAGCAGCTATTTTATCAAATCCCCAGAGTCTAACTGAATATCCAGTTCCATTATTTACAGTTTGTTTCATCATTCCAACGAGTACTGCTACATTTTCAGGGGCGATGGCCTGTTCTTGCTGAACCTCATATTTCCAAAGAGTATCTCCATCTAGGGATTCAACTCGGTCAATCAGGGTTAAGGGAGTTACCGATCCCATTCGTGATAATGCGCTATAAGCTTGCAAAACCTCCCAAGGGTAAAGCTCGTAAGCACCCAAAAATAACGAGGGTAGTGCCTTCATAGGTGATTGAATTCCAATTCTTCGAGCTAAATCCATAACCGATTGAGGGCCGACCTGTAATCCAAGTCTGGCCGTGGGAATATTTAAAGACTCCTTCAAAGAATAAAACATTGGGATAGGGCCACGAAATTCTCCGTCATAGTTTTTAGGTTTCCAAACCTGACCTTCATATTTGTGCACAAGTTTTGTGTCATCGATAAGACTTAATGGGTTAAATTGCCTTCCTGATTCGTCTAGGGACTCTAAAGCCGTTAGATAAACAAATGGTTTCATCACCGAGCCCACTTGCCTATGGGAGCTAATAGCTCTGTTGTATTGAGAGGTTCTAAAATTTCGACCACCTATTAAAGCTTGTACGCGACCAGACTGGGGTTCTCCAGCGATCAGCACTGCCTCTAGAGGTTTTTTCTTTTTTTCCCTTCGCTCTTTAATTCCTTTAAAGCGCTTTTCGAGATGGGTCATTCCTTCTTTAACTGCAAGCTGTGCGGATTCTTGTTTATTGAGGTCAAGACTTGTAAAAATACGTAGGCCGTTTTCCAGGCTGATCTCTTCGTCTTTAAGTTGTCTCAGTACGGCTTGAACAAAAAACGGTGCAGGTTCACTTAAAACTTTTTTGGGTTTTTTAGGAAGAGGGTGAATGAGAGTGTCGTTATAGGTTTTTTCATCGATCATTCCTAGTTCAGTCATTCTTCGAAGAACTTTATTACGCCTTTTAATCGCATTTTTTGGTTTTCTAAAGGGGTTAAATAGGCCTGGGCTGTTCACAATGGCGGCAAGTAGGCTGCATTCGGGTAAGTTTAAGCGTTCCAGGTTTTTACCAAAATAGTGTTGAGCAGCTGCCCCGTAGCCCCGAATTTGGAAAGAACCATTCTGACCTAAGTAAATGACGTTGATATAAGTTTCTAAGATATCTTCTTTAGTAAATCGAGCCTCAAGGACAAGAGACATGCCTAGCTCAATCACTTTTCTTCTAATTGTTTTCTCTGGGGTTAGAAAATAGTTTTTTACGAGCTGTTGGGTGATTGTGCTGCCGCCCTGTCTTGCTCGACCACTTGTAATATTAGCAATGAAAGCTCGTGCGAGAGCGGTTATCGAGACACCTTTGTGATTTAAGAAATTGGAGTCTTCGATGGCGAGTAAGGCATCCAAACACTGAACCGGTGTTTGTCCAAGGGATTTATAGGTTCGAATAATAGGGGTTTCATTAATATATTGTGCAAATAGTTGTGACTTTAATTTGGTTTGAAGCAGGGGCTCAGGGGGAGAGCCTGAATAAAGGCCAATAATGGTTCCTTCTTGATCAAACAATAATGAAATCGTGGTGCTGCGCTCTGAGTCTGTATTTGCTGCAGTTCGATAGATGAGGCAGTTCTCGATTTCATCAATGTCGACATCATCCCATTCGGTACCCAGGCACTCTTCTTTTGAGCCGAGTGTGTAGTCCTCAGGTTGAAGCGTCTTTAAGAAATCTCTCTTTCGAAAGTTCATTTGTTCCAAACGTGAAACAATAGATTTTCTGGGGAAAAATAAGTTCTTCTTCAAAACCTCTGGAGCGGAGTAGAACTCAAGCGGTGGAAGGAAACGCTTGTTTTTAAAACGAGGAGAAACTTGTCGGTCTAGAGTTAGCAGCCATATAAAAAACAAAATGATGAATAGCGTTGTCGCCGCTAATGTCAGTTGGATTATTCTGATAAATCGTTTGCCCGTCACGGACTTGACATTATTAGGTGAGAACCGTTTAGTCAAAGTTATGAAACTAAACAAAGCCCAAATGAACCGAATTGCTACTAAGATTTTACAATCGCTCGAAGAAAACCAAGCGGCCACACTTAAAACTAAACCTGAGGCGCTTCAGGCCAGGATTGTCGAATTCCTGATATCCGATATCGAGAAGGAGGCTCAACTCGATAAAGACGTTCACAAAATGATGGACGATTTGGAAAGTGCTGGTCAGGGTGGATTTGAGCGCTACAAGATGTTTCCGATGCTTAAAAAGCGTCTAGCCAAAGAAAAGGGAATTATCCTATGAAGATTTCTGAGGATCGACAGCAGTATTTAGCAAGACTTATTGTTGATGGAATTTATGATGATGATTTGGTTGATTATCCAGATGACGATGAGGCTTTAGCTCTAAGAGCAACGAAAAAAGCCTTAGCGGAGTGGGTCAAAGAGGATGAAGATATTGATTCTATAGTGAATCAAAAAATAAAATCCCTAAAGCGCGATGTTCCTGAGGGAAGCTCCGAATGGGATGTCATGTATTCAAAGTACTATGAAGAGGAAATGGTGAGACGTGGCTACTAAAAAGAGAAAATCTTCTAAAAAGAAAACGACTAAAAAAGCAGCAAAGAAAAAAGCAACGAAGAAAAAGACAACAAAAAAAGCCGCAAAGAAAAAAACTTCTAAAAAGGTCGCTAAAAAAGTAAGCAAAAAGAAAGCGTCAAAGAAGAAAACCTCTAAAA
>CAZFYV010000209.1:0-7069 GCA_964523195.1 uncultured Pseudobdellovibrionaceae bacterium | reverse complement strand
CTCCAGTTCCCCTACCTGATCCATAGAGACTGAAGGACGCCTTGCCGTTTTTCTCGTCATATCGATAAACATGTTTTTAGCGGTTCTAAAGAGCCAAGACTTGAATTGCTCTGGATTGTGAACCTTATCTATTTTTGTTAGAACTTTTAAAAATGTTTCTTGAAGAATCTCACTTGCCACCTGTTGATCTCTTGTAAGGTGAACCAGAAATCGAAAAAGTTCATCTTTGTAAAGAACGACAATTTCTTTGAATGCAGACTCATCCCCTGCTTTAGCTCTATCAATGATGTCTTTTATTGGAGGATTATTACTCACAGCCATACATCCCAAGTTAATCCAACGGAATAAACCCATTGAGTAAAGTTTTTATCAATACCTATCGAAGATATCATGGTTGAGTCTCGATTTGAATAATCAAGGCCTAAATCCATTTGAATCGTTTCATTCAACTTAAAATCAACCAAAATATTAGCATTTAAATTTCGATCAGTTCTAACATCATCCTCTGGCTGATAATTATTTTTGTATCTGAATAGACTGACATCAAAGCCAGCAGAAAAATTGGCTTTAAATGCTGAGGTAGAAACTCTAAAGGTGAACTCTGGTCCCGCAAAGGCCTGAGGCACCGAAAAGCCATCTGCTTGGAAATCGTCTCCAGAAGTATTTCTAATGCCGGCTGAAACGAAATATGAAAAATTACCCGGCAAAAATGCAAATCCTCTCAATTTAAAATCATTCCCCTCTAAATAGGAAAACCCCGAAGACTGTGGAATTGTTCTATCATACCTAAAATCAAAGCCCCCTGAGAACTCGTCAAATTTGTGTGTAAACCGAATTTGAACTCCGGGCCTCAAAGTATAACTATCACTATCAAACCAAGAGGCGTAGAACTTAGGCGAAATAATCAAATCCGAAAGCTCCCAAGGAATAGATATTGGAGCCCTAATATCTATATCTCCGAAATCCTGCTCCTCAACGTCAAAATAGTCTTCGAGAGAGGCCGACAAAACCGTGGCATAAAAAGCCCCATTTGCTTCTTTCTCAAAGAGCGAGAAACTTGTTGAGTGAGTTAGTGATAATGCTTCTTGGGGTTCATTGGTTTTCTCTCGAAAATAATTCGAATCTCTTCTCATTAAACTACTTATGGTAACGTTTCGCCCTCGCCCGGATTCGTTTCCAATATTTTCGATGATTCTTGAGATTGTTCGTCGTTCTGATTTAGAGGAATTATTCAAAGCTCGCTTAAGATAATAACGACTACGCCGGTTCTTTCCCCTTTGCTTTTCGCTAAGCCCTAAAAGATACAGAGCTTGAGCATTATTTTTATCTATATTTAGTACCGATCGGAATCTTTTAGAAGCCGGCAAAAACTGGCGTTTCTCATAAAATTTCAGTCCTGAAAAAATCATTTCCTCAACGAGCATCTCTTTAGAGCCATCCCACTCTTTGGCCAGACCCTCTAGCTGTGGACGGGGCAAACGAATCAATAGACGCCTAGCTTGTTTAAAGCGACCTGTTTTAACATAGGTTCGCAGAAGGTAAATTCCGGCGGGAATCGCTAAATTGCTTTGATTTCGATACACTCGGTAATAATACCTGGAAGCCTGTTTATACTTTTTATTCATATAAAAGGTATTTGCCAGGTTAAAAGAGATCAAATCGTTATCTTTGTATTTAACACTTAAATTTTTGAGAATCTTTCCAGCAGAGGTAAACTTTGAAGCTCCTGCGAATCTAAGTGCCCTTTTAAAAAGCAACTGATCGCTTTCAGTCATACTAAAAGACGGCAGAGCAAATATCATAATAAAAAATGACACAAACAAAATCAGTGGAACTCTAATTTTTGATCTGTACCAATCTGAACCAGTTTTAACCATTATTCTCTAGTCTATCTATATATATAGTAAAAATCACCATTTACCTTTTTTGAAACTTTTAGGCTTTACGTCCGTCTACCTTACAAGCAGGACGTTTTTCGAGGTCAATGAGTTTCAAAATTAGGGGAAATCGATGAACGTCATTCGAATTGGGATTTTAGTCTTACTAGGTGTTTACTTTACTGGCTGCTCAAAATTTGGCTCTGGTGAAGACGTCACACAAACTTCACTAAGCAAATTTTCAAGTGATGCACTTGTTGTTCAAGATGGAGCAACGGCACAAGCCCCTCCTGAAAATCGTGGAAACGGCAAAAACCCTAAAAACAACCAGAACGAAGACGAAGATGAAAACAATGGAAACAACAACAATGATTTCAATTGTGATTCTGAAAACGTTGAAGACATCACTCTTAATGCCACAAAGCTCTACTTTCGTGTAGCAGACGATATCATTATTACAGTTATTGAAGATATTGGTGAAATCAGCTTAGCTGACCTCACCGAAGGTATTGAATTCACTGCTCCCGAGGAAATCACCTCTGATATGGGAGTCATCGAGCTCGAAGCTACTGGACACCGTCTTGAAACAAGTGAAGGTGACTCCATGGAGCTCACGGCTTTTAATGGAAGTTCTGCTCGTATCAAAATAGTACTGAAAGAATCAAAGACTTTTGCTCAAGGACAAGAATACGTATTAACTACGGATATTGACTTAGCAAACGATTTAAAACGAACAAATAAAGGCTGTTTGCTTATACCCACCCTTTTCGAGCAATAGCCTTATCAAAATAAGACATACTACCATCCCCTGAAGATCTGCTTATCTCGTAAAAGCAGATCTTTTCTTTTTTTGTGAAACTATTTTTCAACTGTTCGTCTTGTTACCAGAGATAGAACTATGCACGTTTACCTGAATGTCTCAAGTTAAGACCGCTCTTAACGAAATTTAAAGGGGTAAGCATGCGTCGGTTAGGTCAAATTTTAATTCTAATATCACTTCTAGTATTCGCTACAGGTTGTGCCGAGAAAATTTTCTCGTCTGTCGATGAGGAAAAGGCGAAGCTTACAAACCCTGGTGAAAATATCCCTATCGAAATTGATGATGGTGAAGAGGAAACCTCTGAAGAGGAGAACTCAGGAGAAGAAACTCCTAACGATTCAGAGGAGGATAAAGATGATGAGATGGAACAACCAACTCCAACTCCGACACCTCCTGTAACTCCAACACCAACTCCATCACCGACTCCGTGTCATGGAAAATGGTGCGACAAGAAATGGCCACCAAAAGATCATAAAGACGATGATGATGATGATGATCACGACGATGACGACGACGACAATGATGATGATGATCACGATGACGACGACGACAATGACGATGATGATCACGATGATGACGACGACAAAGATGATGATGACGATATGCAGGCAGGTTGCTCTAAGGCTCCGCTAAATGACATCAACCTTCACGTAGAGTCTCTGATGTTCAAAATGACTAACGGATCTGTAATGACGGTCGATGTTGGAAAAACTATGAACATGTCTGAGCTCCAACAAGGCATCTCGTTTGATGCTGACACAAATGGAAACATTAGAGACATGAGAGTTGTCCTAGATATTTCTCAAAGCTCAGTTGAATCCAGTGATGGAGCCATTTATGAACTCTCTGCCCCTAGCCATCCTCACCGAATGTTAAAGGTTAAGATTCAAGGGAAACGAAATATGAATTTAATGGGAAGCTACACTCTAGAAATGAACCTCGATCTCGACAAGAACCTGGTTCAAAACAAAAACAAATGCTTCTTCAAACCAGTGCTTCACAGAGCGAAGCTACATAAGGATTAAAAAATGAATCTCTTAAAAGCTGTATGTATGTCGATTGTAGTATTAGGAAGTATGGGTCTTGTGGGCTGCGGAAATAATGCGAAATTTTCTCAGCCAGAGATTCTAGAAAAGAGTCAGCCTCTTATTTTTGAAGAAGAAGAATTCTACGAAATAACGAGTTGTAATAACTTTCAATTTGAAGGCTTTCAATTTAAAGCGGAGTCCATTTCTCTTATTCTAGATACTGAAGAGTCTTCTTATCAAGTGACATTTGCCATGGATCAAATGGTCGATTCAAGAGATCTCGAATCAGGAATGAAAATGTTTCTGACTGAGGGAGTTCAATACAATCAAATTAGAATTAATGTAAATTTAGAAGAGTCATTCCTCTGGGGAGAGGGATTCGCACTCAAAGAATTCAAGTACGCTAGTTTAGCAAATACAGGAATAAAAATGCATTTTGATGAAGTTCAAGAAACGGCTCCAACAGGTATGGTCATGCAGATGTCAGCTGAGCAAATTCAAGGAAGCTACCGTTCCAATCGCAATCACTGCATGTTTAAACCGAACTTTCAAATGTAACAAATTGGGTAACAAGGGTTAATTAAGTTTAGAGGGGGTAATAGTGAGCGCTATTCTCAAAGAAAAAATCGAAAATACACATCGAAAAAAAGCCAGGATTTCATTTGATGAAGCCCAGGGTAAAACCATCGAACTCAAAACCGTAAATGGTCGCGATTCAATTCACGCAGATTTACTCAATATCTCTGCCGGCGGCTTTGCGGTAAGAATGAGTGATGAGGACTACAATAAAATTGGACCAATCGGTGTGGATGAGCTTCTCAGTGCTGAGCTAAAATCCATAGGAATCACAGATCTTATGCCTATGGTTAAAGTTGTAAGACTCCAGACTGTTGAAGGTGGCTATTTATTCGGTCTTGCTTTCCATTGCCTAACTAAAGATTCCGAAGAAAGCTTAGATCGCTATGTCGGGCGCCATAAACTAAAAAGCGTTTTGATCAGTGAGCAGTATATGACAACTACAGATCCTATGAGCTTTTCAGAGGAATTAAACTTTTCTGAAAAAGTCGTCATGGCAGCTCAGTATTTTTACTTTAAAACTAAAGAGGCTCTCAATATTGTGGATCCAACTGAGAATAATACTCCTGGGCAAATTGTTCCTCTCATAAAATCAAGCATCGATTCTGACCAACTCTGGATCAACTCCCCGTTTTGGTTCGACAAGAGCGCCTAACGCGCTCGATAGGCCACAGACAAGAGCGCCTAACGCGCTCGCGATTCGATAAACAAGAGCGCCTAACGCGCTCGCGATTCAATAAACAGAGCGCCACTTCCCTTTTACGGTTTCCAAAAAAAAGCCAGGCACTAAAGCCTGGCTTAGGTTGGGGAACTTATCATCATAACGATTACAAGTTAAATACGTTGTATAAGGAGTCAAAATAGAGAGCTAAGCTCTCTCGTTTTAGCTTTTAATTTTTACTTTTTGTTTGAAGATTTCTGAGCCATTGCCGGGGACTTGAGCCCAATGGCTTTCACCATCAGAACCCCTCCCAGTCCGACATAGGCTGCAGAAAATAAAACGACCGACATCATGTCTGCCATTACGCCACCTCCCTGTGGATTCTCTGCGAAATTTGTTGGAAGCTCCTCATGAGCTCCATGCGTGCTTGCCGATTGGTTTCGCGCGCTAATAGTCTATTAATCTTTTCTAATTCTTTGACTAAGAGATTAACTTTCCTCGCACTCACCATCCCCTCCCTGGGCGGTCATCGAACCATCTTGGTTCACTATGGTGACACTCGGATTTACAAATTAGGTTAGAAATATTGTATTAAAAATTCTTATCTTCCCTATTGCTCATAATTTTGACCTGCCGAAGTATAAAATCCTCAATAATAAATGCTCTAGACTTCAATAATTTACACTTCATCTCTTATATATTGCTCTATCAGGGCACCCTTGATACCCCTTGCTTGTTTCGTCGCCTTAAGATTTAGAAATTGGTGACAAGACCATGACAATTTTTGAGCTTAAAGGTGAATCTCTATGAAAAATTCTCTCCTCAAATATTTAGCCGTTTTAATGATTGCCATCACAGGTCTAGGTTTTGGGTCTGATATCGAAATTGATATTGATCGCGATGACTGCCTAGATGGCTGGATTAGTATGGATGTGGAAATCGAAATTGACGGAGAAGAATTTGAGCTCAGTCCAAGCTGCTCCTTTTCGTTTGATGAAGAAATCAAGACCAAATCTGGAGTCACCTGTGAAATTGAAGCGGGAATGTGTTCTGCATTTTCTCCCCAAGGAAAATTAGAAATTGAATGTTCTGATGGAAGAGATGAAGAAATTCAAATCCCTTGCCCCGTAGAAAACTTTGATCTTGATATCGACGTTGATGATAAATCTGCGTGTAAAGACGACCCAAATGGTTCGATTGATATTGAAGTGGAAGTGGATTTTGCTGAAGATTATGACTTTAGAGCTAGTTGTGACTGGAGCTTGAGGGAGTCTTTTACCACTGAAAGTGGTGACCACTGCACTGTGGAATCTTCAATGTGTGGTGGTTTTTCAAGCTCAGCTCGCATTGAAGTTCAATGCGATGGTGGTGCCAGAGAATCAACGAGTATTGACTGTAATTAAAACTCGCCTAATTGGTCTCACAGCGGTCAAAACTATCGGCACCTTTAGTTTTACCGGGGGAGAATTTATCTGAAAGCCTCCCCTTATAATACAATCGGTAGCCAAGTATTTCTCGGTTAGAATCTAAAACCAAACATGCGACCACATCGGATAGTTTTAGTGTTGTGTCTTCTTTTGCAGATCTGGCATAATCAAAAAACTTGTCAGCGGGAGAAAACCTAAACTCCCTTTTTGGATGACATATAAGCACCAGTCTTCCATTGGCCGTTTTTGTATTGAAATTAAGCTGGCCTGCCATTTCACTTTCTGTGAGAGAGTCTTGGCAAAAGTATTTTTGTTTTACGCCGTGATACATGAGACTTGTGGGATTGGAATTCTGAGCCACTAACTTCACTCCGAGATCAAGCATGGGCACTTCTCTCGTAGTCACCCTAAGTGGCCATTCTAATCGATATTCTTTATTACTCGTTGGGTGCACAGAGACTGTTTGAATCTTAGTGACTCCTTCTTTTAAAGGAATAATTGTCACTCGATAACTGGACTCACTTCGATCTATAAAGGCTTTACAAACCTTAGTGTCTTCACATTGGATAGAGTGAACAATATCGACAAACTTTGGAGGTAAATCTTTAGAGAGTGGACGTCCTTCGACTAAAAGGTCAAAGATTTACCTCCAAAGTTTGTCGATATTGTTCACTCTATCC
>CAZFYV010000208.1:0-7139 GCA_964523195.1 uncultured Pseudobdellovibrionaceae bacterium | reverse complement strand
AGGCTCATCCCAAAAGCAGCCAGTCCTGTGAGAAGATAAAACCAATAGCCCCAATTTAGAAAAGTCCAAGAATTAACATCACCTCCGGTGGACTCAATATTAAGACCTGATTGTTCAGGAGGTATTCCAAAGTTAAATCCGCTTAAGAGTACCGCGAAACATGTTATGAGATATAGAGTGGCTCGCATAGCTGCCTTGCCGATTTCGAGTTTGAGAGACTCTTGGTTTCCGAGAAAACATCCGCTTACTCTAGAAATAGTTAAAACAGTGTACATAATTATTAACTCTGAGCTCATAGCTAGAATGAAAAGCCCATAAAAAAGAAACAGACCTCCCGCAGCCAACCATAAATGAAGAGACTTCTTGTTCTTTTGTAGTCCTGTTACAAGAACAGCAAAAAAGACTCCTGAGTGGCAAAAGATGAATTCAGCGCAGATCAGGAAATTAAATTTAAGCAAGAAATCTGGATCAAAGTTCACAATCACATGGGGATAAACCAGAGCGATAAAGCAAAGTAATGCGAATCCTAGTTCGGTCAGCTGTAAATAGGGAAAAGCAATTCTCAGAAAAGTTCTAATGATCAGGCCTCAAACTATTAAATACTATTCAAGACCTATTGTTAATCAGAATTAGCTTCTTGAAAATCAAAAAAAAAGCATCACAATTGACGCCCTTTTTCTTTGCTAATTTGATCAGGTTATTTTAGGGCAATTAAGAACAGCTCTCCTTTTTTGTATTTCCAAGCATCATAAACTTTAAAGCCGACTTTTTTATGTAATTCGATAAGTTCTTCAGAGGTGAATTTTGTAATCTCTGGTGCTTTACCAATTGAAGTCATAAAAGGAATAATATTTCGAATAATAAAGTTCATCTCTTTTATGCATCCTGAACTTGAAACAAGAAAACCACCTGGTTTTAGTGCTTGATAGGCATTCTTAAGTATTTGCTCGTTGTTTTGAGTCAGGTGCAAAATACTATGGGCCATGATCACATCATAGGTTTCTTGGTGGAAAGGAATGTCCTCAACGGCTTTTACTTCGAAAGTGACGTTTTTACTATTTTGCTCAGCCTTTTTCTGATTGGCTATCTCGATCATTCCTGGAGAGTAATCATAGGCCACAATTTCTTTCACAAAAGGGGAGTGAATAAGAGAGGTGGTCCCTGTGCCACAGCCAAACTCCATTACGACGCTGTCTTTGTTAAAAAGCTTCTGTGTTCTTTTGAGTTTTTCTTCGTAAATGCTCTCAGACGGAACGGCTTTTTTTGCATATTTAAGTGATATGTTATCCCAAAACTGGGCTGATGTAGTCATAGTTAACTCCTTGTTGACTCTTATATTACAGTTGCAAATAGTATTAATAAATGCCAATATTTGCATATTATCTATGCATATTTGCAAGTATTATGATGGACTATAAAACTCTTAATTTTGATTGGAATAGGGCCAAAGCCTTTCTGGTAACGGCTGAGAAGGGAAGCTACTCTGCAGCTGCCAGTGCCCTTAATTTGACTCAATCAACTCTAGGGAGGCAGGTCCAAAGCCTTGAAGATGAACTAGGAGTTGTTCTGTTTGAGCGGGTCGGCAAAGGGATTCAGATTACACCGATCGGACTGGATCTCGTTGAGCATGTTAAAACTATGGCTGAAGGAGCGAGCAAATTATCAATGGCTGCTATGGGACAATCCGAAGCTCTTGAAGGACCAGTAACTATTACGGCCAGCGAAGCTAATTCTGCCTTTTTACTTCCTCCAGTCATTAAGAAAATTCGCACTCTCGCTCCAGGGATCAAAATCGAACTCGTAGCTAAAAACGAATCGGCAGATCTGCGTAAAAGAGAAGCTGATATTGCTGTTCGGAATTTTCAACCGACACAACCTGATTTAATTATGAAGCAAGTCAGTGATTCTCTTGGGAACTTTTATGCGACAAAAGAGTTCTTGAAGAAAAACGGTCCTTTTAAAAGTAAAAAGGATCTAGCAAAAGCGAACTTTGTCAGTATCGGTGAAGTGTCCACCTATATAGCGGGCTTAAAGGCTTTTGGGATAAATCTTACCAGGGAAAATTTTCCCGTTATGACGGAAAGCCATTTTGTTCACTGGAATTTGGTTAAAGAAGGTTTAGCTATTGGGATAATGCCTCACTATATTGGCGATAAAGATAAATCGGTAGAGAGAGTATTAAAGTCTTTTAAAGGAATTAGTTTTTCAACTTGGATTGTGTCCCATAGGGAACTCAGAACAAATCGCAGAATTAGATTTGTGTTCGATCAATTGGTTGAGGCCTTTTCTTGATAGTAAGTTGAAGGTAAACAGAAAAGTTTATTTATGTATGTCTTTTTAGATTGGTTCTTTTTAATATTTCACGCTGTTTTTACACTCTTTAATATGTTTGGGTGGATCTTTAAACAGACCCGCAAGCTTCACCTGTGGACCGTGAATATGACACTATTAAGTTGGCTTGGATTTGGTTTGTTCTATGGTTGGGGGTATTGCTTTTTAACCGATTGGCATTATCAGGTTCTTTACAAGCTAGGCGAGAGGGGTTTGCCGCGATCCTATATTACTTATACTCTCGATCGTATTTTTGGCCTAAGTCTTTCTGACCAACTCGTTATGACTTGGACAGCAATCGTTTTTGTTTTGATTGTTATTGTGACCTATGGCCAATGGGGATATCAAAAATTTCGGAGATCCTGAAAAAAGGTCCTCTAAAAAGAGGACCTGGGCACAGTACTAGGTGTATACCGTTGACTAGTTCAGACCAATATTATCGCAAGCAACAATGAGTTGGCCGTTATCTTTTGAGTAAACTTCATATTTGATTTGTGACTGAGTGGCGACCCGGTAAATCTTAATATCGTCATCGTATTTACCAGTGTTAACCTCTCGTCCGTCGCAAACAATTTTGAGATCGTGAAGGTTGTTAAAATCAGCCACTTCTTCTTTGGAGACAGAAGCTCCTGCAATTGATGCTGTCATCAGTGTAGCGAATGTGGTTAATACTATTTTTTTCATTGTCTTCTCCATTTGAAGTCATTTCCAATAAGACTACTTAGTCTTGAATAAGTTCTTCTTCCATCATCTCTGTTGCACATTCGCTAAAAAGTTTGTTTACAGCGTTCGAACTTCCTCTGAGAGAAAAAGTCACATCTTTAACCATGCCTTGAGCATCAAAATACATAGCAGTTAATGTGTTTTTCTGGGCAATGGCATTGATGAGTGCTTCGCGATCATCAAACTGGGCAACTGCAGATACATAATCGGTTTGCGCTTGCTCTGGGTAAACCGGAAGCAAGTCAAACACTTCACTTGATCTGCGTGTTTCAGCGGTCACTGTAAAAAATATTTCATTCATAGGACCAAATACTTGAACCATTGGCTCGGTGTAGTTTCCTTGTGAATCCTTGAAAGCTACAACCTCAAGAATGGATTGTTGATCATCTCCCATGGTTCTCGCTGCACAAGCTGGTTCATTCCACATTTCGTGAACTTCGATTTCTTGAACCATCCAGTCTCTAGATTGGTAGTTAAGAAGGTCTTTGTCTTCTTCCTGAGCAAAAGAAGTTTGAGCATTAAAAACAAATATTCCGAGTAGTAGTGTTTTAAGTAGTAAATTTCTCATTTTATTTCCCTTATAGACTATCTTTATGAAGTTGAATTTTTTCCTTTAAACCTTGCTCTAACAATTTAACTCGAGCAGGAAGCGAATTAATACGTTCCTTAAATTTAATGGCACGGTACTCTTGTCGTTGGACTTGCTTTTGTGCTTTACCAACCATTGTCTCTTGATCAGTAACAAGCTTTTTCTTAGCTTGAACCAATTGCGGAAAGTTTTGGATCAGTTGATCGAGCTCAACCATTTTAGCTTCGGCCATGGTTTTGTTATCTATATTGCGCTGAAGCTTTGAAGAATAGGAATTTAGAACTGAAATTCGCCCTTGAAGTCCGCTGATGTCTGATTCGATACCCGAGATATTACTTTCAAGAGGTCTGATGTTTTGTCGGATAAAAGCGTTTATTCTCGATTGTGCTGAGGACAATGAAGATTCATAGCTTCTGATATCAGATTGTGTCGAAATCAGTTGGTTTCGAGCAGAGTTGATTTCAAAATCCAATCGACCATATTCTACATTGAGCTGATCCATATAGTTCTGCCATTCACTTTTGCGAGTGGCTAATCGATTAGACTCATTTTCGAGCTCAGCGATTTCACGACGGTTTCTTTTGTTGGCCTTTCGCATTCTCTGAATGTCGCGGTTTCCAGATTGAATTCGATCTTCGTTACGCTTGATTCGTGTTCTTAGGTTCTTTCCACGTTCACGCGCCTTTTTCAATTGATCTTTTTTAGCATTAATCCTTTGACGAAGTGGTTTTACTTTTTGCTCTCGTAAATTGTCGATCTTCGTTTGAATCTGGGCTTTTTCTTCTGGTGTAGCCGCACTCTTTTTGTCTTGGCGAAGCTTTTGTAAACGCTGTTGAAGTTTTGCCAGACGATCCTCCATAGGGCTGATCTCAGCTTTGAGAGTCTGCCTACGGTTTTTATTGTTCTCCAGCTTTGGTTTTAGTTCTCCAAGTCGGGTTTGGCTCTGCTGAATTTGATTATCAAGGTTTTGAATCTGCTGTCTTCGATTTCGATTTTCCTGACGTTTTTCAGGAATGAGTCTGTTAGCGATTCGATTTCTACGATTATCAATTCGATTGATCTTGTTTCTTGCATCACTAGCGTTATTTCGATTGGTCGAAATCTCCCAAGAAAGTGAGTTAATTTCAGACTCTAATCTAGATGCTTCGCCTTGAGCATTTGCAAGAGCAGATCTCATTCTATTTCTTTCAGCAACTCTGTTTCGGTAGTCGCTTGAATTCTTTAAGTTTTGAATCTGTGATTCAAGATTCGATATCTCTCCACGCTTTTGAGAAATCTGACTATTGATCCCAGAGATCTTATTTGAAATCTGTGTTTGATCTGGTGTTGCTTGATCTGAAAACTCAGGAAGTCTAAGGATTTCACTCTCAATTCCAGCTTTTTGTTTTCCAATTTGCCCAATTTGTTTATTGATAAAAGCTCTTTGCTTTGGAGCTGTGGCGAGACTGTTCTCTAAATCTTGAAGTTCAGACTCCAATGCAGCTAGTTTAGAGTTTTCTTCATTTAGCTTTTCAGATTTAAGAACGATTTGTTCTTTAATAGCTGAATATTTTTGCTGCGCCGTGCTTCTAAGTTTAAGAACTCGTAGATAGCTTTTGAAATAATACTTTGAATCCGATTTTGCTTGGGCCAGATGATCTATAGACTGATCTGCTGGCGGATCGACTTCGATATCGGCGCGGACTTCTGAATTGAATACCCCTAGGGCCAAACTGGCCACTAAAAGCGCTTTGGTAGCGCGATTCATGCTTCCCCCTCTATAATAAAACCCAGGTCTTTAGCTTCTAGTTAGAATCTAAATGACCCTAAATACCTAACGATCTTCCTATGAGCAACAACCAGGCCAAGAAATCTGGTGTCAAAAAGTTCTCGATATATATTTAGAGGAATTGTTGTTTTTTGGATTCACCAATTACACTTAGCCTGTAAAGCCAATTATTCAATCGATTCGAAGGCCCTGGGATTTGAGCCACGGAATATAACTTGAAACTCTAGTTTGATAATCTTTTGCAGTGTACTCACCAATCCCGACACCTGTGTTCTCTCCTGAGCCCCAGGAATTGAGTCCTACAATATAATCCTTGCCATTCTTTCTGAGAAAACTTGGTCCTCCACTATCACCAGAAGCCCCCACACCCTCCAAAGGGGTAGTCTCGGCTGATCCTGGCGGATCAAATACAATTTCGAAATACATGGAGTCTGCTCCAGTAATTCTATTTGTAACGCGCCTAAGACGGGAGTCTTCGATAGCTCCATTTTCACCAACTAATCCTGTCCCATAGACTCCTCGACCGACAAGAGTAATAATCTGTCCGACTTCATCTCTCTTTTGGTAAAGTGGAAGAGGAGTTACTCCAACAACATTTTTTTTGAGCTTGATGAGTGCAATATCATGAACATTCAATTTGTCGTTCCAATCGGGGTGCAAAATTACTTCTTCAATCTGTACCTTTTGGTTACTTACGAAAAGATTCGAACCAACAACAAGCTCTTCGGCGCAATGGGCCACCGTAATGAGAAAGTTAGCTTGCACTAATGTGGCGATACAATCATTAGGACCAAAAAGGGGAACCAGAGCAGGGAAGTCAGAATTCGAAACAATAAATCTGCTATCGGGTATATCATGTCGAGTAATAATCCCATGGGCTTCAGCTGAAAAAATAAATGTTAATACCAATAGAAAAATGAGTTTCAAATTAATCCTCTTAAGCAGTCCGGAGTATCTGAGGTAATTTATGTCTTATTAGGGAGTTTTAGTCATTGAAAACTATTTTGATGTCTACCTACTTTCTATTTTTTTCGTGGCAAGACCCTAGGTTCTTTGTCAGCATTGCAAAGTTACAAATTTCGAAGGTGAATTCTTTATTTTTCAACGAGAAATAGTGGTGTTAGAGTATTCTTTATTGGATAAGGGGAATAAATGCTGCGATTGATTCTTTTTTTGATCATTATTCTATGCTCTGGAACTTCTCTTGCTAGAGATGAGATTTCAAAAGGGGATATTTTAAATATTTTGATCAGTAATCAGGATGTTCAGCTAAGCTCTAAGCAGAATGTTGGCTGTAAAAATCAAAGACTTGGAGAATATTTGGCTTTATTAATATCTAATGGTTCTGAAGGAGATGTCTATAGACTGTCGGCAACTTGTAGAAAGCGCGAAAAGGCAAAGGCCTTTTTTTCCAAGCCCAAAGATATCAAAAATTTTTTAGAGTGCGAGTTTGAAGCTCACACTTCAGATAAAAAAGGTATGTCTCCTTGGACTTATTCATTTAGATTTGGATACAATGTAAAGACGAAAGAAATTGATAAGAGTCGAATGGCTTGCCCAGGAACTCCTTGAAAGACCATATCTAAATTTGAACAAAGTTGTGGATACTATGAATTTCTTAAAATTAATTTTAATTATGTTTTTATTAGGTGGCTGTGCAAGTCAGCATAGTGATAAGAGGGAAGTGATGAATATTGGCGATCAAGGGGATGCTCCGAAGATAGGTGA
>CAZFYV010000207.1:0-7145 GCA_964523195.1 uncultured Pseudobdellovibrionaceae bacterium | reverse complement strand
TGATTTAATGAATTTAATTCCTCGAAGGACAAAAGAAACTTTGGTCGGCTTAGGCTTTCAGCACTAAACTGTTCCGCTTCCGCTTGAAACTGGAAGAACATGATAAAAAAGCAGAAAAACTGAACGACTAAATGTCGAACACACAAACCAAGGCCCCGTATCGTCCTGTTGATACGATCGCTCTCAAAATGCATATTTATACCTCTCTCAGACTATTTATTCTGCAAGAGGGATTCCCTTTGAAACTCAATGTAGCAGGGGTTCAGCGTTAAATGGCTTTAACACTGTTTAAAAGTGATACAGTTTAAATGGAGGGACTCGCCTTCGTCTTGGACCAATCTGCTCGTCCAAAAAACTCGCCTAGTTTTACCAAGCCATCTTCTAGTTCCGAAGATTCAAACACTCGGCCCTTGAGTTGAAAACGTTCTTTTTCCGATCGAAACAAAATTTTCTTGGAACCATCAATAAACTCTATTCGCAAGATCGGAGTTAATTTTGATGTCAGGTCACTGACGGGATCGTAGTCTTTTTCAACTTCAACTTGGCAGTACTCACCAAGCCACCTTTCCATAGCTAAGTAATTTATTTCGAATGTATCTTCAGAACGCCCAAGCCATTTTCTTTCAGATTCATATACCGACATTACCGGTTCACTTACGAGCTCCATCTTTGCGACTCGGTTCTGGCACCAGGCTACATAGCTTTTTGTATGTAAGCCAAAACCCAATGCCTCAAACATTTTATTGCCGTAATCAGAATTCAATAAAAACATACCATAGATGGTCAAAGCCAGTGCAGTAGCCAGAGACAAGACCTTAAACATTAATTTAGCCATAGACGTATTCATAACCCTTTAAATACCCGATTCGACTAAATACGACAAGTTGAAGCCAAATTTGTCGTAATTTCAGGCGAAATAGTCCCTAAATGGTTAAAAACTGGCCCCAAATCTGCACAACTTTACATCGGCTTTACTCGAATTCGAGGAAAAATGATCGGAGAACATATGATTAGTGATGTTCGAAGAGTTGTCCTCGGGGGTCTGATTGCATGGACAATTCTTTTCGGCCACGGAATTTTAATTGGGCAAAACGCCTACGCAATTGAAACCAAGGAATGTAAGGGTTTTCAATGTCGGCTTACGCCTATCGTTGTGAATGAGATTTCTTGGTTATTCAGAGCCGTATTACCAAACGGAAAATCACTCTTATCTGAATTAACAGGAAATGATTTAAATTCTTTTCCTTTAGATCCTGCCAAAGCAAAAGTTTGGTGGTCAGACTCACTACTTAATCCAGAGCTTAGAGATTTTATGCTCACAATCGCTGAAACCACAACTAATCTTAAAGAGCAAATACCCCTATTGCCAATCCAAACTATTCGCAAGTTGGCTGCCATATCTATTTCGGACCGAGCAAACCTGACTCAAAGCACACCCTCTAATGCTGAACAATACTTACAAAGTCTAGTTGCTCTTAAAGGCACATTAAAAGCCAATCTTGAACTTCCGCTTTTAAAGTCTTTCAATAATGGCGTTGAACTCTATGGAAACAAAAGCCAGGGGAAAATTGTAAATACAAATGAGGGACAAGGTCAGGGCACCTTTAATTTGATTCCTCCCGCAGGAGATTTTTCAGAAACTCCACTGACAAATGACCTAGGTATTATATTACTTTCTTACCAAGCTCCAAAAGTCATTTATAATGAATCTGGTTATTCTGTAGAGTTATCTGATTGGACAACAGTTTGGACACGAGACGGGCTATTTAAGTTTTTTCCTGCTTCACTGCCTCAGCTATTAGAAACTCAAAAACTCTATAACCTTGTGGATGGAACACTCGTAGTTATTCTCGACAATTCAGTTCACCTCTTGCAGGCAGATGGAAAGTACAAAAGAATCCCTACTGGCCTTTCTAAAGTTTTATCGCCTGCTAGGATTCCAGCCATTGTCATTGCTGAAGAGAATCGACTATCGGTTTATCACGCCAATGGAGCTCTACTGCTAAACCACATAGTGGATGTCAATCTGGATCAAAACCCAATCATTAATCAAGATAACGATCTGATTTTTAATCTTACCTATTTTATATTTCCCGATAACGAGACCTCTACCATTCCCATGTCTCAAATGATCAATATCAATGTCTCATCACCTGAAATTGATGAAGTTGAAGCTCGTATAGAATAAATGGGAAAGTACTGAAAAAATGGCGCGCGAGGGAAGATTCGAACTCCCGACCCTCTGATTCGTAGTCAGATACTCTATCCAGCTGAGCTACCCGCGCGCATCGAGAAAGCTGAGTTGTATTAGAGCACGACGTTAAAATCAAGTATTCCAGGGCATTTTTGGATTAATTTTTGGAAAAACAAGTAGTATGACTACCTTATAGTCCAAAATGAGAGAGGCAAATCATGGAATTAAAAGACGTTTGGAAGAGTTCACTGACAGAGGCCGCGGAAGTTCTCAACAGCTTTGCCAGTAATGATGATCTCATGATGGCATGTGAACAATTTTCAAAAAAACTCATTGAAACCTATATGGCTGGCGGAACTGTTTTCAGTTGTGGAAATGGTGGAAGTCACTGCGATGCCATGCATTTTGCTGAAGAACTCACTGGTCGATATAGAAAAGACAGAAAAGCTCTCGGAGCATTAGCTCTCGGAGATCCTTCCCATGTGACCTGTGTATCCAATGACTACGGCTTTGATCAGATCTTCTCTCGGCAGCTTGCTGGCCTTGGAAGGGACGGAGATGTATTAATTGGCCTCTCTACTAGTGGAAACTCTAAAAACGTCATAGAAGCCTTCAAAGTGGCTAAGGATAAGGGAATCTACACCGTAGCATTGCTTGGAAAAACCGGTGGTGAATTGAAATCTATGGCGGATCTACCAATCGTGGTTCCAGCTCAAACCTCAGATCGAGTTCAAGAAATCCATATCAAGCTCATCCACACCGTGATCGAGTCTGTTGAAAGAGCCCTTTTTCCAGAAAATTACTAGTAATTTGGAGCGTTTATAATCTTCGCGCTTGAGCCTTGCTGAGATCTTATCTGGAGCTGATATCTAGTTGATTCCAGCAATCGAGTATGGCAAATTACTCCCTCAGCTAAATAACAAATATCTACTCGTTATTGCGGAAGAGTGGGTGAGTGGCTGAAACCAGTTGTTTGCTAAACAACCGTACTAGGTAACTGGTACCGCGGGTTCGAATCCCGCCTCTTCCGCCATTTTCTTGAAATTTAAATTCCAGCAAAAATATTTGAGCAACTCGTTTGACCAAAACCATTCGTTTCTAAAGTGGTAAGGACTTTCTCAATTGTAGTGGTCAAGTTGGGGTTTCTCTCAAAGGTATGATAAACAAAGATGGAATTCCCTAGTTTTTTATGGGCCCTTTTTAGTATTTCATAGGCGTCTTTAGCGAGAGCTCGTTGAACTGTGTTTTCAGGTAACTCTTGGTTTCTAACAAAATACCGAGCGATCTCTTGGATAACAGCCTCTTGTTTACCTGACTCAGAGTCGTCAGCAAGTATTTCAAGCAAAGTCTTTTTAAAAGTAAAACTTTGTAGCAAGACTGGTTTAAACAAAGCGTAGACAGCAACTCCTCCTATAACAAAAGACGATCGGTAATAAGTGGCGTTTCTGTGGACAAGTAGTATCTCTTCTACTTGTTCTCGAGTTGGATTCCATGATGATAAATCACCTTGTTGAATCAAATAGTCTTTGGCACCAGACAGTCTGTGATCACGTCCAAAATCGTTTACCGCAACTCCCACAAAACGAATAAAGTTAATATTTTCTGGCTTCTTGATAAATAAAGCTAATCCGATTGCGAAATGCCATGCGCTTTCAAAACGTCCTGAATTAGTCAAAGTAATGGGTTTGTCTAAATCCTCTGATTTAATGTTTCGAAACTCCTCAAAATCTTCCTTTATAGCTTTGAAACCAGGTAAAACTTCAAGTGGACTTCTGATTAAAGATCCAAGACCTTTGGGGTTAAAAAAAGCAGGCGGTCCATGATAAAAACTATACCCAAGTTCATTAACTAAACTCATAAGTGGACTATAAAGCTCTTCACTAAACTGATCCCAATCTTCAGAGAGACCAATGTTCTTACCACCCATTGTCCTAATAAACCTTACCGCCTTGAGGCTTGGGTCTTGGGTGGAGATTTCACCTGCTAAATACTGCCTATACAGCTCACCAGCGAAATCGCTGGCAAATGAACTTACCGAAAACAAAATTGAAAATAGAATGGGTAGTATCTTCTTCACGAATAGCTCCAATTACACGTGCTCGTTTTTTAAATTTGTATGCAATGAGAATTTGCAAGTATGGGGCCGCTCCAGTGCCAAGATCTACGACCTCGGTATCAATCAAATAGCATTTAGAATCAGATATACTTCTTGATCATAGGTATACTTCTTGAACATAGAAAAGCCCCATGAAACCTTGGTTTAAACTCTGCACAGTATTTCTAATATTGTTACCTCTCGTGGCATGTCAGCCACGCAAGGGAGATCCTGGTAAGCCTGGGAGCCAGGGAAAACAGGGCATTCAGGGCGAAATGGGACCCCAAGGCCCAATTACAAAATTTGACGATGATGGGACATCTTCTGGCGGTGGTGGAGGCTTCCTTCACAAGAACTCAAAACCTCTATTTTCTCAAAGTCAGGAAGCACTAGTTTCACTTCTAGAGAAGGCCTCCTCTGAGGTTTTTGTTCCCCTGGGTCCAAAGTGGAGCAAAGAAGAGGTCATAAAGATCTTTAAGAATATTCGAATAAACTCGGAAAAGAGTCTTAAACGAAACGGCGATGATGAGCTTTTGTATAACTACGGTGAAGAAAATGGTCAGGCTTTTCTTGAAGTTCTAAAACCCTTTTTTGATTACTATTCAACAGTACCAATACGAGGGCCCAAAGGAGATTATTACTACCGAGTCCAAACCCAAATTGTTATTGAGCTTCTTCACGAGTTTGCTCACTTGGTTTTTAAACACCCAATTGGCGATGTTTCACCAGAGCAGGTCCAAAAAATCGAAGAAGAAGCCGCTAGTTTTGCTGATAGCTTTTTTATATCTCTGGTGAGCGAAGGATTTATCTGTATTGCCGATTTCCAACCAGAAATGTTTGGAATTAAGCTCGACGAAGAAGAACAGGCAGAATTCGAATCTAAAAACGAAAAGATAATTTGGGCTCTACCTACTTATGGTGAACGCGGCCCGGTTTTTAAAACAGAGTCTGTTGAGAATATTTTGGATTTACTAGCGGATCACTATAAAAAACCTGTTGAAATCGATGAACTCACTTTTTTCAAAGAAGAAAGTGGAATATTAAACAACTTTATTGATGGCGTAAGCTTTCCCCCTTCGCCAAGATATGAGCAGTTTTTTGGAGAGTTTAAACAAAACAAAGAACTCTGGCATACCGTAGTTTTTGAATCCTCATTTAAGAGTTCTGAAGAAATAAAGTTTATTATCAAAAAGTATGATGAAGGATTTGAAGAAAGTATGCCGCCAAACAGCGGAGGACTTATACAAAAACTTCAAACTGTGAATTCAGCACTTTATGGTGTTGAGATGTCCATGGATTTTAGCCTTAGTGACCACTCTATTGAAGTCCCTATCGCAAGCCCCGATCAATCCAAATACAATTATAGAAATGTTAACCAAAAAAGCTTCAGTGTTAACCGGAGTAAAGAAGAAGATGTCGAAAATAATTTAGAAAGGCATCCCAAAAAACAAAAGTCCATTGAGTGTAATCCCGTATCTGTTCCAATCGATGATATTACTCCTTGGTCTTAGCTTTGAGGACTCTGAAAAAATCAATATTGTGACAAAAAATAGTTTCTTCCGGAGATGATTCTATCGTCTTCAAGAATGACTCTACCCATTCAACAAGTCTTATTCGTAATTCTCTAGCATCTTTCTCAGAAAGACTCGCCACAACTGTGTAGTGAAAGTTATCTCGTTGACTATTCGTCACGGAATTTAAGGCTTGGAGCCTCCAGTTAGTATGATGTTTGAGCAAGTCGGGTGTTCCCTTTTTAAGGTGAATATGGGTCGGACCTGGAGCTAAACGATTGCGGTGAAGTTGAATCAATCCAGTTCTCAATAGAAAATCTACAATCTCTGATGCTTGCGGTCTTTCTAAATCAAAGGCCTCGGCAAGCTCTTCGACACTTCCACAAGACTTGAGTGAAACTGCAATATGAAAGGCCATATAATACCAATTAGAGTAATAAATTTGCTGATCCTCGCGATTGAGATGTTCTTTAATCTCCGTCTGAGACTCAACACTGGTCATACGATCTTGGTAAGCTTTCATTTTCGATAAATAGAATTTCTTTAGACTTGGCTCACCGGCCCTGGCATAAGAAACCAATAAAAGAAAGTAGTCGGTTTCTTGATCATTCATCTCAAAGAACTTCGTGGCACCCATGGCCTGCTCCAAACTCAGGTGGGCTTCTCCTTTAAATACCTTAGATAAATAAGTCTGTTGGCAATCCATGGCTTGAGCCAACTTCGCCTTTAAACCCGTCCGAGCTCCCGACTGGCCTACTCGATCGGATAAAAATTTCAAATAGCTATTATATTTGAAAATAATCATAAATCTTTATATACCTGTTTTTATTCATATTTTACTTTTTATTTAATATTTTATTAAATATACCTTATTAATTTAATATACATATAATTCACAATTAGCGCAACGCATAATACCTAACCTCCAACGTTTTAAACCCGTTGGAGGATGTAATGAAACAACAAATTCTTTTAATTCTTAGTTTTGTAGTACTGACTTTTGCTGGAGCCCAGTCTTTTGCTTCTAGCTGTGATTCCACTATGGATAATCTCGAAGATTCAATTCGCGATTCTGGTGGCACCATCGAAGTATTCTATGACTGCCTTATGGCCACACCACAAAGATCATGCAGTGATGAAGGTGTTGATGCCTACCAAGATGGATGGCCCGAAGATACATTGGTAACTCTGATCAAACTTGTTGGTGAATACAAAAAGTGTAAGCTGCTCGAGAAATATAACTAAATAAGATGTGCTAGTTCTACTTTAGAG
The DNA here is from genome assembly GCA_964523195.1 of uncultured Pseudobdellovibrionaceae bacterium. Lineage (GTDB taxonomy): Bacteria > Bdellovibrionota > Bdellovibrionia > Bdellovibrionales > JAGQZY01 > JAUHWN01. The sequence goes on along the minus strand of CAZFYV010000207.1, from coordinate 73 downwards.
CTAGCACTGTTTTTTCGGGCTGACCTAGCAGCCGGGCCCCTTACAAAACACACCGTGGTTATCTGTGACTTCA
>CAZFYV010000206.1:0-7276 GCA_964523195.1 uncultured Pseudobdellovibrionaceae bacterium | reverse complement strand
TACAAGAAAGACTCGTTAGGTAAAAACATCACGGTAAAATCGGCAGAACTTGCCACATGATCTTGATAGGCTTTTTGCGAAAGCTTCTTTATATGATCTTTTACATGCTGACCGTGCCGAGCGAGCTCAACAGATTGCTCTTCTTCGGTTTGAGCATCCATAGCGGCTAAAAACGCATCAATTGGTGTCTTTGCATCAACAACTACAACACGGCCACCTGGCATACGAACAATCATATCTGGTCTTAATACTTTTCCATCAACTTCTGATGAATCCTGAAAAGACACATCTGAATATTCGGACATTCCAGCGAGTTCAATACAGTTTTTAAGCTGAACTTCTCCCCAGCGTCCACGAACATGGGGTTTTTTAAGAGCGTTTTTAAGCCCTTCCGTTTCTTTCGTTAACTTCAACCCAGTTTCAGCGAGCTGTCTTAGTTCTTTTTCCACAAGAGTGTAGCTCTTTTGTCTTTCAACTTCCATGTCCTGAGCTACTTTTTGATAGCGCTCCAAAGACTCTTTTACCGGATTAATCAGGTTCTCTAATTTCAGCTGCTTAGAATCTAAATTACCTTTAATAGATTCAGACTCCTTAGACATCATATTCTTAGCCATATCGACAAACTTTTCAGTATTACCTTCAAGGGCTTTTTGAGCCGCAAAACTAAAAGACTCAAGCATGCGCTTTTCAGTTTCTTCGAGAACTCTTTTTTGCTCTTCTAAGCTTTGCTTCAAGTGGACTGATTCCTGTTCGAAGCGAATGCGAGCCTCTGAAACTTCTTTTATCTCAGCTTCTTTTTGACTAATGGCTTGTTCAAGATCGTTGATTCTTTCTTGAGAGTCTTTAATTTTCGCTTCAGACACTTGAAGCTTAGCCCCCATCGAATTCAACTCCTCTGAGTTCGTTTGAGTATTGCGACCAAAGCGCCAATAACCAATACCAAAGCCAAGTAATAAACCAATTGTTAAGACTAAAAATAATATAAGAAATTCCATGTTTTTTGAGCTAACACGCTTTAAAATTAAAGTCGACATTCTCCGACATTTGATTATTAACCAAACGCATTAAGTTCCTGGAAATATGATAAAAGCTTATCTACTTATATTGATAATAACGATATCAACTTTCGCTCAAGCCGGAGTCAAAGACCACTCAGATCGGTTTGCTCTCACTTTCCTATCGCAAACACAAACCTATGAGCTAGAAATCATAAGTAATACGACGGGCGATACCGTTCTTTTTAAACCTAACAATCACTCGCAAGTAGGTATTGGAATATCGGCGTTTGGATTAGGTGGAGCTGTATTTAACTCTACAGCTTTCACTCAAGAAGACATTCAGCAAAAAGGTAAATCTAAATACGAAGACTTTAGTGGGAGTCTCTTTCTTGGAAGCAAAGATCAATTTTTGCTCTCGGGATACTACAATCGTTATAAAGGCTTTTATATTGAAAACTCTCAAAGTGTAGACCCCAGTGTTGGGCCTACTGATCCATTTATTCAAAATTCAAATCTTGAAACATTTAGACTCGGCGGAACCCTCTATTATGTATTTAAACCAGATGAGTTATCACTTTCGGCTCACTTGGGTCAGTCTGCCCAACAAACATCAAGTAATGGATCTTGGTTTGTTCGGGTTTCCTATGACGGGCTAAAGATTAAATCGGATCAGGCATTCATTCCTGCTGTTGCCCAAGCGAGTTACGGTGCTGATGGATTAATAGAAGATGGAGAATTTAATACAGCTAGCCTCACTCTTGGATACGGACACGCGTGGATATCATCGAATAACTGGTTTTTATTTCTTCAAATCAATCTAGGAACCGGTTCTCAGTTTTTAAGATACAAAGTAAATGGAGAGACCAAGTCGACAACGAAACAAGCCTTTAAAGGTGGATCTTCAATTGTAACAGGCTACAACGGCAATGATTTTTACACGGGTCTAAAAATTGACTTCGATAACACTGAATTGCCCTTAGAAACAATAAAGATAAATACATCAAGTCTTCTGAGGCAGTTCTTTCTAGGCAGACGATTTTAAAAAAGGAACTAGATAATGTCATTTTTGAGATTACTCATATTATTAATTGTTTCAGCATTTCTTTTTGGATGTGCGATTGCAATCCCCGTTCATCAAAACCATACACCACAAAGCCTTGGATCCGGAGGTGTTGATCTTGCGATTATGAGTAATACAGGGCCTGCTATCGGGCCTGAGTCAGAAAGTGGTTCTTCATTAGAAAACCAAGCCGCAGAAGCCATTACTGAATTAAGTCCGATAAGCGGCGTTCATTTAGGAATAGGTCTTACCGATTCTTTGGATCTTGAATTAGAATCTCTATTTAGCTTCTTTAGCGGAAGTGTTTTTACTGTGGGATTAAAATATCAGTGGATGGGAAAAAACGTTTTTTCAGGAAAAGGTGGCGATACGAACTCATCTCTTAGAGTGAGATACTTTATGGCTTCAGGTTTTGAAGATGATCCTGATGATACAAGTGACACACTCTTTGATGACATCTTTACGGAAGAACTTAAAGGATCAGGATTTGTTGTATCTAATTCTTGGGGATATTTGTTAGCTGATTTTTTTGGTGTTTATGTTGGAGGCCAATATATTCAAGGGGCTGTTGAGTGGAACTACCGAAACGACTCACCAACTGGAACCGCATTTAGCGGAGATCGAACTTTTACAGGCTACGGTCCCTTCGCCGGCCTTCACCTCAATACTTCTGGATCAAGTTTTAGAGTGTATTTATCATTAGAATATCAATATACAAATCTCCCAGCCACATTTGATGACTCTAGAAACTGGGCTGAGAGTTTTTCTTCTAGCCTGGGGCTTAGCTTCGCCCTTTAACCAAAATCTACTTTGTAAAACTCTGGATACAATTTACGCGCTATCCTTTACATTGCTTTACGTGCAATGACTCATGGACTGCCCTTATTCTGACGTTAGATCAAATAGTGAATATTTATCTAACCCAACGGGGGATCAATGAGATTGTTAATATTAAGTTTATCGGTTATCGCTCTTACCGGCTGCTCAAGCAAAGGTTTCAAAAGAAACTTTGATATGGTTGAGAAGACCGTCGTCATACCCAAACCCTCCCGTGATTCTGATATTCAAATGGCTTTAGAAAAAAAGCCCAACCTTCCCCAAAACATGCGAATAGCCGTATATTTCGTTGATCCCCCGCAAACTTTTGATCGAAGACAAAAATCAAAAAGACAATGGCGCTGGACTCAAGATGACAAAGCCATTATCTCAGATATTCAAAGTCACTTAACCGAAAAAGGTATAGATGCCTATGTCTTTCCCATCACAAGTGGCTTAGTCAAAATCGAAAAGAGACCTGATCGAAATTTAAAAACCATTCGTTTGCTCGCTGCAAAACATGGAGCTGACGCGGTTCTTATTGTTCAAGGACACGCCGAAGTTCAAAGAACTGCAAATAATTTAGCTTTGTCATACTTCTTGATACTACCAGCTCTTTTCGTGCCAGGGTCAGATGCGAATACTCTATTTATTGCGAGTGCAAGCCTATGGGATGTTCGAAATGAATATTTATATCTGACCGCTGAAACAGAAGAGGCCCATACTGAAAGCTATATTCCCGCATTTGGAAAATCAGACAAAGTTAGAATAACTAAAGCAAAAACCAATGCGCTCGGGCAATTGAGGCAACAAATTAATAACCTCATTTTAAGCCAAAAAAGTAAAAAGACCACGGCTAACCAATGAGACGAATTCTAGTATCTCTTTTTTTGATCGCGCTCTTTATTAGTGTCGAAGCCTTAGCTTTTGATTTAAAACCACTCTTACAACTTGGTTTCGATGGTAGTCTTAGTAATGAGAAAGTTCAGGCTATTAACAGCGGCTCTGGCCTAGCCATCGGAGCCGGTATAAGAGTAGCCCTATCAGAAACCCATCCAATTCGCTATGAAACCGAACTCGCTTATAATTATAAATTCCAATCAGATGGAAATGAAAACGACGCCATCACATTTAGAAAAAATATTTTCGAAATACTTTCACTCGTCCATCACATTGAAAATGGAGTGCGGTTTGGTGCAGGCGGCACTTTTCACTCTGGAGTCAAAGCCAAGGGTGAAGGAAAAAATTCAAGTGTATCTGAAGTCTTTGATGACTCAGTTGGCTTCATCGCTATGGCTGAGAAGACTTTTACTAGCCCCTCCGGAGAGCAAAGCCTCGGATTAAAGTACTCTAAAATCAATTACAAACAGGCTGGCGAAGTCACCAGTGGCGATAGCCTGGGTGTCTATTACCGCCTTGGTTTTTACTGAACACTACTCCGCTCAATGGCACAAAGGCCCCTCTAGCAGGGCATTTTGAGACTTCCATTGCTCAAAAAAAGCTAATATTTATAAGGACTTATGTATATAGGATAAAGATTGTTCAAGACTTCTTGAACAACTAGGTAATACCGGTTAATATGTATCTATGGAAGCTACGAAACCAGAATTAAAAATTTATTATGATGGCCTCTGTCCCCTCTGCTCAAGGGAGATCGATCACTATCGAAACAAAGACCATCAGGGTCTAATTGAGTATATCGATATCGCCAACTCTAGCTTCGATGCGAAGGCCGAGGGGCTTGACCCAGAAAATGTTCATAAACGATTCCATGCAAAAAAAGCTGACGGAACAATTGTAGAAGGAGTCGATGCTTTTATAGAAATTTGGAAGACCCTAAAAGTTTTTAAACCCTTAAAAGCCATGGCTGAATCAAAAGTTGCCCGTCCCATTTTTGATATTGGCTACAATGTTTTCGCAAAAATTCGTCCATTGCTCAGAAAAAACGAATGCGAAGCTGATGTCTGCCAAAAAACCTAATGGATAACCTAGTTTTACTCCTACATGTCTCAGCGAGTTTAGCTATGTTCTCGCTCATATGGGTCATTCAGATACTACACTACCCAAGTTTCCACTTCGTTGATCAAGAGCGATTCGAGAACTTTGAAAGCTTTCATGCCAAGCGCATTTCATATCTCGTTATTCCATTTATGTTAACTGAACTCTTTACTGGCTTTTACTTAGTCTACTCTCTATCCAGTAACTCACTTTTGTGGGGCTTAAACCTACTAACCATATTACTTTTATGGGCAATCACTTTATTCGTTAGCTCCCCTCTACATGGACAACTATTAGAAGGATATAATAATAAAGTAGTTGATCAATTGATATCAACTAATTGGTACAGAACCTTTCTTTGGACCTTAAAACTTCCAATTATTTACCTTGCAATATCTTTATAGGATTTTATTTTGAGCTCAACTTTTCTAATTCTAGGTAATCAACTCTTCCCCGAAAAGCATATAAAGAAGTATAAAAAATCAACCATTTTAATGGTCGAAGACTGGGGTCTTTGTACTTATGAAAAACATCATCAATTAAAAATTATTCTCTTTTTATCAGCAATGCGAAAATATGCTGAAGAACTTAAGTCTAAAGGATATAAGGTTGAATATCACAAACTGAAAGATCCAAAGAAAGACCCTGGTCTCATAAAAATTCTCGAAATGAAACTCAGTAAATCAAAGACTCTCACAAGCTTTCAAATAACAGACAAACCTTTCGAATCTAAGATTGAAAAACTCGTAAAGAAAACCAAGGCAGATTGGGAGCAAATAACATCTCCCATGTTTATTTCAACTCGAGATGATTTTAAAGACTATCTATCAAAAACGAAAAAGCCCTTTATGAAAACCTTCTATGAGAGACAACGAGTTACTCATGGCATTTTATTAGACAAAAATAAAAAGCCAGAAGGTGGCAAGTGGAGCTTTGATAGTGAAAATCGTAAAAAAATGCCCAAAGACACAGTTGTACCTGAAATACCAGTGTTCAAAGATAACTCTGAACACCAAAAAGATGTGGAAAAACTTGTTGAAAAGCATTTTAACAAACATCCAGGGCAAAATATTGAAGTTTGGTTTCCCACCACAAGAAAAGGTTATCTCAAAGTCATAGACGAATTTCTCAAACACTCCATCTATGACTTTGGCACCTATCAAGATGCGATTTCCGATAAATCCCCCTTTTTGTTCCATTCCCTTATTTCTCCAGGCATCAATATGGGACTCATTACACCCGAAGAAGTGGTTAAAAAGGTCGAGTCTTTTTATTATAAAAACAAAAAATCGGTCCCCTTAAACTCGGTTGAGGGTTTTATAAGACAAGTTATTGGCTGGAGAGAGTTCATTAGAGGTATTTATCAAAACTTCAGTGAGAAACAGGAAACCACTAATTTTTGGAATCATAAAAGAAAGCTTAAAATATCATGGTACGAAGGCTCAACCGGAATACCCCCAGTCGACTCTGCTATCAAGAAGGCTCAAAAATACGGGTATAATCATCATATTGAACGACTCATGGTCTTAAGCAATATTATGCTTTTAAGCGAAATTGACCCCCATGAAGTTCACACATGGTTTATGGAAATGTATATCGATACTTCTGAATGGGTCATGGGTCCAAACGTCTACGGAATGGGGCAGTTTAGCGATGGGGGAATCTTCGCTACAAAACCTTATATCTGCGGATCAAATTATCTACTAAAAATGAGTAACCACAAAAAAGGGGACTGGTGCGATATCATGGACGGACTCTACTGGAGATTCGTCGACAAGCATCGTGATTTTTTCAGTAAAAATCCAAGATTAAAAATGATGATGGGAAGTCTAGATAGAATGGATAACTCAAAAAGAAAGCGAATCTTTTCTGCCGCCGAGAAGTTTATTAAAGACCATACAAAATAGGTTTTAACCGGCTACTGAAAGATGACTCCCTAAAATATCTCCTTCAAGACAATTCACGTCTGAATTCTGAAGACTTTCATTTTCAAGCATATACACAGCTAAGGCTCCAATAAAAAAAGCATCTCTATGGTCATGAGAAACATCAGCTAAATCCATTGGTACTTCCAAAAGATTGCCTAATTGGTTTCGTAAGACGGAGAAATCCAAAGAGGTCCTAGCGGAATCATTTAAAACCTTCCAAGCGTGACTGGGATAGGCCTCGCATATTACTGGTTTGCCACCACAGGGCTCAACTTTCTCAAAGGGCCAAAGTTGGTAACTGGTCTCAGACCACTGGGCAAGCTCTTTCCAAATACGGTAGCTACCGGTTTGAATATTTCTCTGGAAAGGATGGGTTTGAAATAGCGAATTAGCACCCAATTTTTTCTCGACGTCTCTTCTTGGAAGATCCTTTGAGGAATAATCATAGTCTTCTTTAAGCATTTCAAAGAAGTTTT
>CAZFYV010000205.1:1055-7280 GCA_964523195.1 uncultured Pseudobdellovibrionaceae bacterium | reverse complement strand
TAGACGTTGCCAATGACCCCTCTATCTTGACAGGTAGCTTTAACGTTGGTGCAACTGCCGGTGCAACATTGTTTGACAAAGGTTTAGATATCGATGCAGCATTAAAGCTGACTAAAGACAATGGTTTCGGTTTTGAAATCGGTCTTAAGGGAAAAGAAGCCATTGGCCTTGGTGTAAGACTTCACGGAATGGTATTTACAGTTACTCCGATCGAAGACTAATTTAGATTTTTTTAAATTTAAATTGATAATACCTCCAAGGCTGTTACTTGGAGGTATTTTTTGATCCAGACAACCAACAATCAATTTATCAAAGCAATTTTTATTTTAGTTTCGAGTCTTTTCGTTGCTAATCTTGCATCAGCACAAACTCCTCTAACCATAAAAGATAAAAAGTCCTTAGAGGCCGCTAAAAAGGTCGACAAACCTTGGATGCCAGCACTCAAAGTTTCTTCTCAACTTCAATTTGGATCAAGTCAAAGTGTGATTGGTCAGGTTGATGGAGACACGACCACGGTTGGCTTCAATCTCAATTCTGGCTTGAATTATCGCGAAGGTTCTTCGGACTGGAGACAAACTTTTACTTATGCTGGAGCAACGAGTAAATCCCCAAGTTTACCTAAATTTGTGAAGTCATCGGACGAAGTCAATTATAGGTCTTTATATATTTACCATTTTAAGAAAACAAAATGGATTTCACCATACTTTGACGTTTCAGCAAAAGCGCCTGTTTTCAAGGGGGAAGATGTTCGAGCCGAAGCCACTACCTATCAAAATTTAGATACCGGAGAAACTCTTCTATCAGATACATTTCGACTCACTGATGGGTTTAAGCCACTTACCACTAAACAATCCATTGGAGCAATTTCTGAAGTAATCAAAAAGAAAAATCAAAGCTTACTTGTGAGACTCGGATTTGGAGCCCTCCAGGTCGATGCTGACAATCAATTGGTCTTAAGCGATGATTCAGCGACTGAGAACATTATCGAGGTAAAGCGATTGAGAAGCTATAGCGAAGCAGGAATCGAGGCAGGCTTGGAATTTTCTGGAAAGTGGGACAAAAAATCGAGTTACGCTCTAAAACTCGATATCCTCTATCCGCTCAACCCGTCAAAGGAAGAAGGCGACGAAAGATCCGATATCGATCTTACCAATGTAGATGCCTCTCTGACGATAGCCTCAAAGATTTACGACTGGGCTAGTGTCGAGTTCATATCAAAAGCTATCCGTCAGCCACTTCTACTTAATGACTGGCAGCTTCAAAACAACTTACAACTCAAATTCAATTACGACTTTTTCTCTGGCGAAAAGAAAGTTGCTAAAAAGTAAAGTATGCGGTCTAGCTTGGGTCACCAGCGATATATAGCTGTGACTTGAGCTAGACTTTTGTCGATTTCAGTGTATTTCTTTTAACTTACTTTTACAGATACAGCCCTAAACGACCTCAGATGGTACAAATCCAGACCTATAGCTAGCCCAAATTCTCATATAAACGCTTTAAATCCTTAAATTCATAACCATATATACCGTTAAGTTCTTTGTAGGAAAGTAACTTATGGATATTGCTACTATAGTTGGATTTTTAGGATCATTTGCCGTTGTTATCGCCGCGATTTTCGTGGGCGGTAGTGCCGGGATGTTTCTGAACGTTCCATCGATTCTAATCGTGTTAGTTGGAACCATCATGGTTGTTGCCATGAAGTTCTCTCTAAAACTATTCATGAAATCTGTTTCTATCGCAATGAAAGCCTTCATCTTCAAAATAGATGATGCACAAGAGTTAATCGATATGTGTTTCAAGCTTGCTGACGAAGCAAAAAAAGGTGGAGTTCTTGCTCTTGAAAAAATAAAAATCGACAACACATTTCTTAAAAGAGGTGTTGATATGTCGGTGGATGGAATCAAACCTGAAATCATCCTCCAAAACTTAAAAACAGAAAAAAATCAAATGCTCTCTCGCCATGAAGAAGGTCAAAGAATCTTTAAGGCAATGGAAGCTGTCGGTCCAGCGATGGGTATGATTGGTACTCTAATTGGACTGGTACAGATGCTATCGAACATGGAAGATCCAAAATCGATCGGTCCAGCGATGGCCGTTGCACTTCTAACAACACTCTATGGTGCGATTATCGCAAACATGGTAGCTGGTCCAATTGCGGACAAACTCTCAATGAGAAGTGGTGAAGAAGAGCGTAACTGTGACATTATTATTGATGCAATTGAAGGTATCAACGCAGGTATCAACGCTCGAGTTGTGAGAGACTCTCTCCAAAACTATCTACCTCCTGATGCACGAGTCTTTGAGGACAAAGACGCAGCCTAGGAGGATTTTATGTCGGACGAACCAAGAAAGAAGAAGGATGCCCCCGAAGGCGCCCCCATGTGGATGGCGACTTTCGCAGATATGGCAACACTACTACTGTGTTTCTTCGTACTTATTCTTTCGTTCTCTGACATCAATCAGAAGAAATTTAAGCAAGTTACCGCTACACTTAAAATGGCTTTTGGAGCCCAACGCTTAGATCCATTCGAGCAAATACCAATTGCTAACAGCTTAACTATGGATGCTTACTCTTCAGCGAGAGACTCTCTTGTAAAACTCGACCATCCAAAAGTGCAATTTGATATCGAACTACCTAAAATCGAAGAACTCTTAAATGAGCAGCAAAAACAAGCTGAAAAAGAGAAATCCGAACAATTTGAAAACAATTTGAAGGCTGCTAAAGATATTCTCGACAAAGAAGAAAACCAAGGGAAACTTGAAGTTGTAGTAAAAGGAAAAACTGTAATTATAAGAATTAAAGAGAATGTGTCTTTTACAAGTGGATCCGACTTCATGAAAGACGGTTTTAATAGAACATTGAAAAGCATTTCTGCGGTTATTAAGAAATCAAAGGGAAATATTCAAGTTTCTGGCCATACAGATGACTTGCCTATCAAAACGGTAAGATTTAGAAACAACTGGGACCTCTCGGCTTCAAGAGCCTCAACAATAGGCACTAAGATTCTTGCCGACTCTAAAATAAGTCCTAAGCGATTAGTTATTCAAGGGCATGCTGACACTCGACCGATTGTTAAAAACGACTCCGCTAAAAATAGAGCTCGTAATCGACGTGTGGAAATAGCGATTATTCCTAATGTGAAACGTAAACCTGCATCGAGTTCAAAACCTTCTACTTTGAATTTGAATCAACAGCCAAAAGACTACAAGCTCCCCGATTCAGTGAAGAAATCCATGGGCATCAAAGATCAGACGCCTAAAAATCAATAATCATTATTTTTTTGCTGGTTTTCTGCCATCGACGCTAATATTGGGCACCTTAATAGACTTTACTGATCCCGTTTTCGATTTGATCTTAGAGTATTTCTTGATGATTTTGTCGATTTCCTCTTGAGACTTACCTGAGACGTCAATTTTAGTTCCATCAGCAAGCTGAATGAACTTGGACTGATTAGTTTTCTGAACCCTGTCAGATTTTTGTCCGAATCGAGCCAAAGATGCCGACATACTATAAATAGGCCTTTGACTCATCAATGGAGCCTTCATAATCTTCATAACTTTTGCATCAGGGTCTTCCACCATCCAATTTATACCTTCAATAAAGATTGCAAGACGTCTTTGATCCCCACTAACAATAAAGTCTCCCGGAACCAGTGTTTTATTACCAAGAAGCCGACCTAGACTAGTTCGTTTGCCGATAATTGAAACCTCATTTGACTCTTCGTTAACCACATCAACAAAAAAAGAATTATCGACTAGAGCGAAAAAGCCCCGCTTGAAAAAAGAAGGGTTCCCTTCTTTTAAACCTAGATCAAAATAAGTTTTAGCAAGAGATCTCTTAAATACACCCTGATCCGTTAGGTGGAAGAACTGAGATGAGTCAGTAGAGTAACCTTCATAGGACTTTAAATTTTCTATCAAAACCCTTTTAAATTTATTAACGTCTTTGATTGGGCGGTCTGGCATAATCCATGAAACAAAAACGATATTTATCATGATCACTGGAATAGACGTCCGCAAAATAGGATTGGAAAATATACCCGCTGTTGAAACCGCAAAAGCTAAATATGAAAACCCTAGTACCTTCAACAAGTTTGGATGCTCGAAAGGCATATAAAAGTAAGTTGCTAGAAGTGAACCCGAAATTAAAAACATTACCCAAAACACAATCTTATGGAAAGGAAGTGGGTTGGGCGCAGTCTTAGCTGTTCTAGTTCGCTCTTCTTCCGCTATCTCTTCGGCGATCGTTTTTTTACCACCAGACTTTTCTACATCAGCCTTGGTTTTTGTTGCGAAAATATCTGATTTTGACTTTTTGAGAAAGGGGAACTTAGTTCCGGTTTTTTTGGAGCCACTTGATTTCGAGTCGGCTTTAGCTTTTAAAAACTCTTCAACTTTTTCATCCAACAACTGATTCGGAATATTAACTGGACCAATGTTTTCATCTTCATCTGGTCGCGCCAATGGAACCGTTGAATCAGGATCAAAATCTTCTCCGCCGTTCCTTTGAATTTGAATAACAGCTTCAGCAGCTTCATTGACAACTAGCTGAACTTCCTGGCGAGTTAAACCCTTCTGTAGAAGTTTTAACTGAATCGCTGGTTCATTAACTACATTATACTTTTTATCGACAACCATCGGTCTGTCGTCTTCCAGTTCAGAAATAGGAAGACTGTCAATATCTGCAATCACTTCTTTAAAATTCTTATATCTGTCGGCCAGATTCTTTTCGAGCATTCGCTGGGTGATTTTCACAAAGACACTTGGAATTCTTTCTAATTCGTCTTCAGTAAATTCAGCTTCTTGGTTTCTTATCTTTTCGAGCAACTCAAGCTGGTTTTTCGCTGTGAAGGGAAGCCGTCCAGTCAACATATAGAAGAAGGTTACACCCAAACTAAAAATATCAGACTGATTGGAAGGTGCTGCACCTGTCACAACCTCAGGACTTAAATATAATGGCGTACCAATAATCATATTATCTTGAGTAAGATTTAAATTCTTAGCGCTACCACCAATGTCTTTAGCAATACCAAAATCGACAATCTTAACCACACCATCGGATCGCACGAGAAGGTTGTGAGGTTTTATATCTCTGTGGATAATACCATTCTCATGACACATCATTAATCCATCACAAATCTGCCTCAGATACAAAACAGATTCCTTAACTCCTAAATTACGAGCTTTTAAAATTTCAGATAGGGATTTTCCTTCGACATATTCAATCACTAGATAGTGGCCACGACCAAATCGGCCTATCGAGTAAACTCGAACAATATGTGAGTGATCTAATGTCGCTAGAGTTCTTGCTTCCACGAGAAAGCGTTCGATAAGTTCAGTTTCTTCTGCTCTTTCGGGAACTACTAGTTTTAAGGCGACTTTTCTTTTGAGCTGATTGTCCTGGGCAAGATAAACCTCTCCCATCCCGCCTTCCCCAAGACGTTCTAGGATATCAAATTGATCTACCGAATCCCCGACCTTCAAGCCCTTCAATGATGACATGCTTTTATAGTAGCACTAATACGAGTTATGGAAACTTAATCATGCGATAACGTTTAATTATTCTACAAAAAAAAGGAACCCGATGGGTTCCTTTCAAAACTTACACTTTTCTCAAAATGACCTAGTTTACGTCTTTGTATTCCGCATCAATAACGTCATCATCGCCACCCTTGTCACCACCTGGGCCACCATCATCTGACGGCCCACCATCAGATGGAGGTGCATCAGACTGAGACTCATTCTTATAGAGTTCGGCAGACATTTTTTGAAGAAGATTCTGAAGAATTCCATACTGACTCTTCATGTCATCAAAGCTCGCTGCATCCCCCTGCATAAGTAGACGCTTAGAGTTTTCGATAGCTTCTTTTGCAGATTGAATTTCATCCGATTTGAACTTGGTGTCGTTCTCAGTTATCAGCTTATTCATCTGGTAAACAAGACCGTCGAGATCGTTTCTAAGAGTGACTTTTTCTTTCTTCTTACGATCTGATTCAGAGTTTTCCTCAGCTTCTTTCACCATGCGGTCTATATCTGCATCTGATAAACCAGACTTAGCAGTGATTTTGATCGCCTGTTCTTTTCCCGTACCAACATCTTTTGCTGTTACGTTCAAGATACCATTCGCATCGATATCAAAAGAAACTTCGATTTGAGGAACACCTCTAGGTGCTGGAGGAATACCCACAAGTTCAAACCTGCCCAAAGACTTGTTGTCAGAAGCCA
>CAZFYV010000205.1:0-1045 GCA_964523195.1 uncultured Pseudobdellovibrionaceae bacterium | reverse complement strand
TTCGCGCTCACCCTGAAGACAGTGAATTTCCACTTTTGTTTGATTATCTTCAGCAGTAGAGAAGGTTTGAGACTTCTTCACCGGGATTGTCGTATTTCTATCGATCAACGGAGTGAAAACACCACCCAAAGTCTCGATACCAAGAGAAAGAGGAGTTACATCCAATAATAAAACGTCTTTTACATCACCAGAGAGAACACCACCCTGAATCGCAGCCCCCAATGAAACAACTTCATCAGGATTCACAGATCTATTTGGCTCTTTCTTAAAGAAACCTTTCACAGCTTCTTGAATCTCAGGGATACGAGTCGATCCACCAACAAGGACAACCTCATCGATATCAGACACTCCCCAGCCAGCATCTTTAAGTGCCTGTTCACACGGCTCTAATGACCTTTTAACTAACTCTTCTGTTAACTGGTTAAACTTAGATCTAGAAAGCTTAACTTGAAGGTGTTTAGGTCCTGATGCATCTGCAGTAATAAAAGGCAGATTGATATCTGTTTCTTGTGCTGTTGAAAGCTCAATCTTCGCTTTCTCTGCAGCCTCTTTTAACCTTTGAAGAGCCATATTGTCATTTCTAAGATCAATACCTTGATCCTTTTTAAACTCTTCAATTAACCACTTGAGGATTTCTTCATCAAAATTGTCACCACCAAGTTGAGTATCACCGTTTGTCGCTTTAACTTCGACAACATTATCTCCAACTTCGAGGACAGAGATATCAAAAGTACCACCACCTAAATCGTAAACAGCAATCTTCTGATCACTTTTCTTATCAAACCCGTAAGCAAGCGCTGCTGCCGTCGGCTCGTTAATGATACGCTCAACTTCTAGTCCGGCAATTTTTCCCGCATCTTTCGTCGCCTGTCTCTGGGCATCGTTAAAGTATGCTGGAACCGTAATCACAGCCTTTGTTACTTCAGACCCTAAATAGTCTTCAGCAACTTTCTTTAACTTAGACAAAATACTCGCCGAAATTTCTTCTGGTGAAACTTCTTTTTGCCCAGTACCGTCGTCTACTACGAAAGTACAATCATTTCCT
>CAZFYV010000204.1:0-7324 GCA_964523195.1 uncultured Pseudobdellovibrionaceae bacterium | reverse complement strand
GAGATGTAGGCAACCACAAAGCCTACCAAAAAAGGCATCCACTCAAAATTCGTAGAATCTAAATCTTTGAGCTGTAGAACACTTGCTCCTAAGATAGCAGGGATAGATATCAAAAAACTAAAAAGGGCAGCAGTATCTCGAGATGCCCCTAAAAAAAGAGACGCAGCAATAGTAGAACCAGAGCGACTCACACCTGGAGCAATAGCTATACTCTGAGCAAACCCAACTAGTACTGCTTTAAAGGGAGTAATTTCTTTGACCAATTGATGGATAGACTGATCTTTGTGTAAAACACCTGAAGACTTTCTAGTGGCAAGTAATATCCCTCCAGTAAACAACAAAAAGCACCCTACAGCACCCAGGCTGTTAAACATTCGCTCAAAATCATCTTTAAAAGTAAATCCTATGATAGCTGTTGGAATCGAGGCGTAGAACATTAAGAGGATTACTCTCAGTCCATCATTCAGTTTCTTTTCTTTTAGGGCATCAACAGGAGACTTAGCTAACACAAATACTGTTTTTCGGTAAACAGTTAAAACAGAAAGCAATGTTGCAAGGTGAACAGCAACATCAAACGCAATGTTATGAGTTTCATAGTCAAAAAGAGATTGTAAAATAACAAGATGGCCAGAGCTGGATACGGGAAGGAACTCAGTGAGGCCCTGAATTAGACCTAATAAGATTGCCTCTATCAATTCCATTTACATCTTCCTTAAAAAACTGATCTGCTAAGAAAATACGATCACCTATTCCAACTGTCAAAACGACTTCTCCGAATTTATACAAACTTTTCCATTTCATCTTATAGGTGCCAGGATGAAGCTCTAATGAGCTTGGAGATTGATGCCAAGATTGTCCATCTAAACTGATGCTCACCCACTTTTGGGTTCTAATCTCTATTTTTCCTAGATCAAAACGCTCTATTTTCTTAGATTGAGCGGCAGGCCAAGGTAATACAAGGAAAAATAAGATTGCGAGCAATTGAACTGCAATAGATCTATTCCCCTCGTTTTTTTGAAGTGCTCCATGAAGACTCGCGGTTTCTTTTTCTGATGATTTAGTTAATTTAATTTTATTGGCAATATTAACTTTGGTCTTAGAATCTAATTGAAGCAATGTTTCTGTCTGATTTTTATCAACCCCGGCTAACATCCAGGCTTTTAATTTTAAAAGACTCTCAAGATCTCCTTTTTCGGTTCGGGTCCCCTTTTTTAACAATTCCTCCGACGCAAATTCACGTGTGCACCGCGAGTTGCCCTTGCCAATTTTAGACAGTCCAAAATCAATAAGTTTAATTTCGACATTATGATCGATCATGATGTTTTTAGGAGACAAATCTCCATGAATCCGACCCAATTCATGTAGTTCTAATAGTGCCACTTCAATTTTTTGATACAAAAAGAGTTTCTCAAACTGATTTAACAGTCCTCTCGCAAACAATTCGTAGAGCGTATACCCATTAACATAGTCCATAACTAGGGCTGGTTTGCCTTGGAACTCCCCCACATCGATAATTGAAACTAAATATCTAGAAGAAATTTGAGTACCCTGATCCCACTCTGATACCAATTCTTGGAAATAGGACCGATCTTTTATAACTTTTATGGCAACATCTCGTTTTAATCCTAGTTGATCAGTTCGAATTCCTTTAAAAACCAAGCAACTACTGCCAGTTGCAATAGGTTGTCCGGAAAAATTAGAAAGTCTTCTTAACCTTTTTAAATTCATCAAGTGAACTGCTATTCAAATTGTCTGCCAGATTGATGTCTTTCTAAATATTCCAACTTTTCCAATGTAATTAATATTGCTTCGCGACATTCCTTAGGTAACTTAATATTTAAAGCTCCAACTAATATCGATGTAGACACCATATTTTCAGAAACACTCTTACAATACCCATACATTTCACTCCTATTTATTCTCTTTAGGCATTTATTTGAGAAAAAACCTAGTTTGAGTGAGGGTTGGCAATAAAAATCCCAGACCTTCTGCTGTTGTAACTTCCTGCGAATCTCATATCCCCGCAAAGAATTTTCTTTAAGTAGATTGGGAGATGCTAACAGTTCTAAAGCAACAAAAAGGAAACTGATGATTACAACGAATAGTCCCGGGCGAATCCTAACGAGCATTGGTAAACTCCCAAATTAAAGGAAAAATCAGAATCAAAAGAAAGCTCGGCACCATAAGAAAGAATAAGGGCGCAAGACAAACAAATGGTAGTCGATCAGCATCCTCTTCAACTTCGTCGAAACTCATTTTCACAAGTTCTGTTTTTAAGATCTTTAATTGAGGGTGAACTGGTTCTCCCATAAGACCTCTATGAATCAAGGTTAGCATCCACTTTCTATGGATCGTTTTACCAAAATAATCGCAAACATAATCAGTTTCAGACTCTTTGTGACGTAGAATTTGTACAATATCTAGAATCATAGGAGTAGACTTTGTCTTTCTAGATACATATTTAATTAATGTCTGCTTAAAGCTGTGACCCATCTCTAGTTCTTTTAACAAGAATAAATTTAGGTCTAATACAGGAGCTATATTCGCCAATTTCGTTTTCCCCCAACTAGATAAAGCCAACAGAATCCCAAACAGAAAAGAATCGGAGATAGCTTAAACAGAAACAGAATTTCCTCTGTTCTGTGACTTCGGTACATATATAGATAGGTAAATGCATAGAAAATTCCTAACAAAACTCCCTGTATTTTCGCTTGTAATGACTTCTGTCCGGACCTACGTCGGATCAATATTTCGATCTTTCTACACTCTAAAAAGGCATTTAAACGACTCGAAATCTGGGAATTTTCATCAAAAAGCTCTTTTAAAAACTCAAAAAACTCTAAATTAATCCCATCAAATTGTTTTTTTTCAAGACGTTTGTGTTGTGAAAAAGACACATTTTGCAACAATATCGCAAACAAATTTGCTGTTTTAAACGGAAGTTGCGACATACATTTTTCGATTCCATAGGACAAACTAGATCCTAAGCGCACTTCTAATAATAAGTTTTCTGCAAACATTAAGATGTTGTTTTCCAAGTCTGATTTCAGCTTTTTGCAATAGAAATGGAAAAACACACTGATGCTAAAACCCGTTCCCATAGCTAAAAAGAACAGATTCATAAGTGAAAAATTAAAAAACCACGGCAACAACAAAAACCAAAGAAAAGTTAGAGTGCCAATTATTGTCACCGTGTTTTTTGATATCAATACTGTGTTTTTTTCTTTTAAAAGTGTTCGAATCGAAAACCAAAATCCGAACAATTGGAAAAATAAAGCAAATAAACTTTCATTCATAATCTTTTAAGAAAGTTGAGCAAAAAAAGTGCTAAAGAATTAATTTTTTATTGACGATCATAGTCACAACTGTAGACTAACTATTGAGAAGACTTCTTAAAGTTTAACAACAGGAACTCATCCTAGGAGGAGGCAACCATGGCTAAGAAAAGAAAAGCCGCTAAGAAAAAGACAACTAAGAAAAAAACAACAAGAAAGAAAACTACGAGAAAAGCTGCTAAGAAAAAAACAGCTAAGAAAAAAACAACTCGTAAAAAAGCTAAGAAAAAAGCTACTAAGAAGAAGACTACGAGAAAAGCTGCTAAGAAGAAGACTACTAAAAAGAAGAAGACTAAGAAGAAGGCAGCTAAGAAGAAGACTACTCGTAAAAAGGCTGCTAAGAAGAAGACTACTCGTAAAAAGGCAGCTAAGAAGAAGACTACTCGCAGAAAAAAGAAGTAGTTTTACTTTCTTAAGAATACTAAAGGCCTCGGTTTCCGAGGCCTTTTTTTTTGTCCTTTTTGCGTTTTTACTGAACTTTTAAATCGAAAAGTGTTTCATTTTGATTAGAAATAATAAGAAATATTGAATCCACCTGTAGGTGCCACTACGAAATCTAATGGATCCATCAATAAAGTCACTTCCAGGCCAAAACTATAACCAGCCCACTGGCCATTTGTTTGGAAAAACTGAACCCCGATTGCTGAAGTCAGCAGATTTTCACTAAAAATAAGGTTCTTTTTTTGCTCGTCCGACAAAAGAGTGCCACTTAAATAGCTCGGATTTAATTGATTCAAGTTCTTTTGCGTTGTCGTTGACCATCTCGTATATCCAGCCGAGAAATAAGGGGCAAAGCGATTATTGGTAAAATAGTGTCTGGCTTGAACAACGATAGATTGAAAATCCATGCTTCCACCGTATCCAACAGAACCAGTCCAATCTTCACTGAAATTAAGATCGATATGAACCCCAAAAACACCATAAGCTCCGCTCAATGTAGATCCAATACCAGCTCTTCGCTTTTTTCTGAAATCACCGCCATTATTGGCGATTTTTTTCAGTGATGTGCTTGATGAGGACACTTTTTTGCCACCATCTTCGACTAAAATAGCTGCATTAGATTGTGCGAAAGGAGTAATAATCAAAAAAAATAGGATATATTTTAAAATTCTGCGTCTCATGCAGATATTATTGGATGAAATGATACGGAAATCAATACCAAGGACTACTTAGTTCCCTTAACCAAGACATTTATATACCTATTATGTTCACTCAAAATGTAAGGCGCGGTCTTAAACTCAGATTTAAACCCAGAGTATAGTTCTTTGAATTTATCAGAAGTCTTCAAGCCTTTTTGATCTAACTGAATGAGCTCATTCCACATATCCATAACCATTTTAAATTTGTCAGCATTTGTTCCCTGTCCACAATAGGTTTCAAACTCGTCATAGAGTTCTTTAGCGAGTGAGACGGAACGAATCGCATAGGCCAAAGCCATACCTTTTAACAACAAAGAAACCCTTTGAAATCCGATAAAGGGCTTGTTCAACGATAATTTTCTACGACCCTCTGTAAAAAAGCGATTAGATGCATCTATGTTGCCTTCGCTTAAGCTTGCTTCCAGTTTCATCTGCTCAAGGAGATATAAAACCGAAGAGTTCTTTCCGAAATTGTTTTCAAGTAGGCCTTGTGACTCTTCTAGTCCCTTAAGAGCCACTTGATACTTTTCTGCAGACATAAATATCTGAGCAGTGGTAACCACATCAAATAATTTAAAAAACGGTGTTTCAAATTGTGTCGGATGTTTTCCCTTAAGCTTATCAAGTTCTTTTTTAGCAGAATCCGGTCGCTGGTTTAAAATATGGTTTCTGATGAGAACCGTGGGTAACTTTAATTTCTCACTATCTTTTTCGGAGTCACTTGTACCCTTAGGAAGCTCAAATTTAGCCTGTATGGCCGCAAACTCTTTAGTCATTAGATTCATGACCAACAGTCCACCTTCTTGTCGTCGACACCTGAGAAGCTCATCTTCGTTTTTATTCGATTCAGCCTTTTTCTGACAAAGCTGGTAGAAGATCCGGGCCTCTTCAACTAAACCTGACTGCGTAAGACCGCTTGCAATCGATTGCAAATGTTTTTCTGTTGCCTTTTCTAGCAAACCTTTTTCTTGTGCAACTATAACAAACTGAGACAACTTCGTCATAAATTGTATTTGTCTTATTACCAGGAGTCGGTCGAAAAGCCCCGAGATTAAGGCACCAGACTTCCCAGAGGCTTTGACTTTGTTAGCAACATTCTGATTATTTAGTATTTCAGAAAATGCATCTATAAATAAAGGAAGGTGTTTAATATCCTCCAACTGAGCAAAGATTTCTAGGGAATTTTCGAAAACCTCCACAATCTCAGCTACACTCTCTGATTTTGGCAAAACTTCTAGCAAATCTGGAATTTGATCTTCAGCTTCGGAATACTTCTTAGCCTTAAAAAGAAGAAAGAAGTTACTTGCCCGAGTTGCAATTTTCAGTTCAACCGACTCAATCGCACTATCTCCGCCTTTTGAATCTTTAAAATAATTAAAAAGCTTATTGGCTAGAGTCGTCTGTTTTTCAGCAATTAATGCTTTTAAGATGGAATTAAATGCGCCTGTGCCCAGGGGCGCAGAAGAGTTAATCTGCTGTTCGACCATGCGAATTGCCGCTTCTTTTTGCTCAATGGCACGATCTGGATTTCCAAGGGTTTCAAAATCTGCAGCTAAACCTAAACGGGCGGCAGATTCTTCAAAAGACCCCTCAGATTTTTCTTCTCGAAGAAACCGAAACCACTCACCATATTTAGAAAGGCGTTCTGCTGATTTTATATCAAAAGAACCCACAACCATTCTATATGCCTGATTCTTAAGGGTAAAATCGACACTTTTTGAATCAACAATAGACTTGTAAAATGCTTTTCCTTCCTGGCTAGAAAGCGAATTAGTAATAGCTTTCATTGCTGATAAACCAAACTGTTTCTGAGAGTCATCAGAGATGCTGTATAAGTTTAAAAATTGATCGAAATACTTCTTATCGGACTGTTTTCCCTTCATTCCCAAAACGATGGCTTTGGCAAGTAACTCAAATTGAAACTCAACTGACTTATTCTTTCTTTTGTTCTCGTAAGCTAATCTCTTTTCAATTATCCCAAGGGCACGCGTATAGGCTTTTGCGGCTATTTTTTTATCAATGTTACTCAGAAAGATTGTTTCAGCTTTTGTTAATGCTTGTGATTCAATTCCTAAAAACAAAAGTGTGACTATTATGAGTAATTTCATGGTAGATCCCCTCGGGAATTAACACTTAGAATATTTTAGCTCGTATCCCCTCATCCTGGAGGAATTTGCGAATCGACTTCTCGTCTAAATCCTTCAGCCTAAAGAGCAGCTCGCGCAACAAGTCCATTGTCTCTTCAGCTTCCTTACCTCGAAGTCTGGAAGTCAGAATCAACAAATCATCTGACATTAAGGCTACATTTTTTGCGATTTTATCGAAATCTTCTCTTTTTGAAAGTTTCTCTAGAATGAGAAGGGTTCTATTGAGATTTGTTACTAAATTATTAATCTTATCGAGAGTATCTATAAAAGTACCCTCATTATTCTCAACAATATTTAAAATTTTCCCTGCTAAAGCATAACCCTGTGAAAGCAATTGATCGATCCTTGGGGGATCTATGCCTCGAACCAAATCGCCACTTTTAAAACTTTTTGATTCTCCGGTACCAGGAGTAACCTCGATATATTTCTCACCGATCACGCCCGCTAAATTAATATAAAACTTAGAATCTTCTTTAATAGTCGGCCAGGCTTTGTTTTCAATCTCAACAGTTATAGTCAGTTTAACTTCTTCATCTTTCCACTTGGCGTTGGGGGTGAAGTCGATGGCCTTAACCTTGCCAACTTTGATTCCCATTGCTCTAACGGGAGAACCAACCTCGATTCCACCAGCAAAATTATATAGAAGTCGTAACTCTCGTGATCCTTTAAAGTGTCCAAGTAAACCGAGGTAACAGGCAACACC
>CAZFYV010000203.1:0-7326 GCA_964523195.1 uncultured Pseudobdellovibrionaceae bacterium | reverse complement strand
CTTGGAATAGTTTCAGGTGTAGTTACAGAAGTGGGTGGAATACTATCTCATGCAGCAGTGATCTCTCGGGAATTTGGCATACCAGCAGTTTTAAATGTGAAGTCCGCAACTAAGATTTTTAGGGATGGTCAAGAGGTCATTGTCGATGGTGACCGAGGAGAGATTCGAATTATTGACAGTTTAGGTCTATCACAGGACTCCACATCAGAAGGGGTTCGTAGCAAGGACCTTGAGCTATGATTGATACTGTTATCGCCGCAGTTTACCTGTCTTTTCCTCTAGTTCTGGCTGGGTTTATACATATGTATATCGTCAAAAAAAATTACCTATCTTTTTTGAATAAGCCCTTGTCTCTACGTCTTTTTGGTCGAAATAAGACTTGGAGAGGTTTTGTTGTTATCGTTCTATTTTCTATTTTGGGAGTTTATGTTCTATCGCTTGTTCCTACTGGGGCCTATGTGATTGATGAAGTGGAGTTCCACAATTTAACCTATCCATTGTGGATTTTAGGTGCTTTGCTAGGTCTGTTTTGTGCTCTTTTTGAGCTGCCTAATTCGTATATGAAGCGACGTATTGGGATTCCAGAAGGAAAACCCGCACCAAGGTTTCCTCTGGTATTTTCACTTATCGATCAGTCTGATTCCGTAGTCGGATGCTTACTTGTATACGCCTTGTTTTTCGATGTTTCTTGGTCTATCTTACTAGCATTGTTCGTATTAGGAACTTTTATTCATTTAGCAACGAATATTGGATTATGGACTCTAGGATTGAGAAAAGAACCATTCTGAAATCAAATCAAGACTCAAATATGATCATTCGCTGGGCTCATTTTGTTCAAAATATCTTTCCGGTCTTTCCAGTTCAACTATCAGTTGCTGGGCGCTTTGTATTTCCTTATTTGTTGGTGAATAGTGTATTTTACCCTGGGCAGATCGATTTTCTTATTCTCCTTTTAGGTGGAGTTACGATGACTGGATTCACCCTTTTGCTCCGAGTTTTTGATGAGCTAAAGGATTATGAAGGTGACAAGATTAATTTTCCAGACCGTCCTCTAGTTGTAGGAATTGTCAGTGTGAAGGACCTTAAACTTTTTTCTTTGGCAATTATAGGGTTCCTATCAGTCCTCAATTTTGTTTTTGCACCCACTGAAACTAAAGTCGTTTTTGCTGTGATTATTATTTTTAGTTTGTTGATTTTTAAATGGTTTTTCTTTGAAAGGGCAATAAGAGCTAGTTTACCACTCGCTTTAGTTACGCATAATCCCGTTGTCTATTTGTATCAATTGTATGTGTATAGTTTTGTGTATGTAAAGGCGGGAAGCTTTGAGCTAACCGTTCTGACATTTTTGCTGTTAGAGGGGATGACTGGAACGGCTTGGGAGATTTCTAGAAAAATTCGAGTGCCCAAACAAGAAACAGATTATACAACGTACTCGAAAATTTGGAGTCCACGAATTGCAGCAGGAGTCCTTTTTGGCTTGGTACTTATTAGTTATTTTGGCTGTTTTTGGATACTCTTTCAGCACCTTTCTATTGAAATGTCTTCCCAATTGTTTCTTATTTGGCTTGTGCCTCTAGTGGGAGTTGCTTTGTTGGGGGTAAACTTATCAAAATATCTAAAGTTGCCGAGTCAAACTCCTAAAATTAGGGAGTCCTTGGAGGGGTATATTGCGACAACCTATGTGGCCTCTCTAATATTCTTATTTTTAGCTTAAGGTTTTTTGTGTCGGAATTAGGTGGCAAAGGAAAGAGTCTTTCAGAGTTAAGTGAGTTGGGTTTTCCAGTGCCTTCTTTTGCTGTAGTGAGAGCTACGGATATCTTTCTATCTGATGGTCTGATAGAGATTAAAGGTGATTCGAGGAGATCGTTAGAGTCTTTTCTTGAGAAATCTACTTCAGACTATTTCGCAGTTCGTAGCTCATGTAGTGCTGAAGATGGTAAGAATCATAGTTTTGCCGGACTCTTTGATAGCTACTTAAATGTTCCCAGATCTGAATTGAACGAAAGAATTCGAGATGTGGTAAGTTCGATTCATTCTGAGCGAGTTCGGAAGTACAGAGAAAGCAATAATATTGATTCAGTTTTGACAATGTCAGTTGTCATTCAGGAGATGGTATTTGGGGAGTGGTCAGGAGTTGCATTTTCGCGACACCCAATTTCTTCAAATGGACATATCTATTTAGAATCATGCCCAGGACTAGGTCACAACGTAGTGGATGGCAAGTTCACGCCAGTCCAAGTGTCAGTAGATCGATTTGGAAAGGTTCTCAAAATTGCGGGGCCTGACCTTATAGAGGGGCAGGTTTTTAATAATGGGACACTTCAAGGGATCAAATTAGAGAAGGAAAAATGGCCGTCAAAAGCGGGCCAAGCTGTTCTAGACTGTCTTTTAAGATTAGAAGCTGAATTAGGGTACCCGGTGGACATCGAGTGGACTTTTTTTGATGGAGAATTCTATCTACTACAATGTCGACCGATTACCACTGAATATTCAAAATTAAGTGTTTATACAGATTTCAATATCATCGAAAGTTACCCCGGAACTTTGAGCCAATTGAGCTATGAGTTTGTTCGAAAGAGTTACGAGAGAGTATTTAACGAAGCTATAGAACTTTTTGGGTTTTCAGACTCTAGAAGAAATAGTGTTAAATCTGTAACTCCTGATTTGGTCGAACTTCATCAAGGTCATATATATTATAATTTAAATAATTATTACTATGTCCTCGATAATTTGCCAGGAAGTGGGCATCGAGTGAGTTGGCACAAGATGATCGGTGGTGGAGTCCTGCCTTGGGTAGAAGTCAATAAGGTCATTCCTTGGACTTTTTTGGAGTATATTAAACTATTTTTAAATCTTAGTTATCGATTTCCACAATGGTTCTTCATAGTAAAATCCTTCTCTAAAAAATCGAATAAAGCTATCCAGTTAATGAACGAGGAATCAAAAAGGTTAAGTAGTTACCCAGAGTTAATGAAGTGTGCTGAAAAGTATTCTCGTCTCACGCGAAGCTGGGGTTGGACAGTTCTAAATGATCTACTGATTATGGTATTCACAAAAAGAGTGGAAACCTTAAATATTAAATCTAATTTAGATATTTCTATTCAGGAGTTTTTAAAGACCGATTCGAACTTAGAGTCGATTCGACCTCTCCAAGCTTTGCAGCGATTAAAGTCTTCTATTGGTGATGTTGAAGAACTGTTGTCGAATCACTCCGATGTGTTTAAAAGTTATGAGCGAGTACAGGCCTTTTTAAAGCAAGAAAATCCCCGGTGGGCCGCGGATTTAGATAGTTTTATGGATGAGTTTGGAGATCGCTGTTTTGAAGAACTCAAGCTAGAGAGCCTGAGCTTTCGTCAGAATCCACGCCTTTTGTTGGAAATTTTAAAGTCCTACGAAGTAAATGTAAAACCTAAGGGAGAGATTAAACCGAACTCAACTCGAAAGTTCCCAAGTTGGATTTCACTTAAGTTACTGAGGAAGTCAGTAAAATTTCGAGAAGAACTGCGACTACAGCGAGGTTTGGCTTTTGGGTGGTTAAGAAATACCTTGTATAGCGCCTATAAGAGCTTTTTGAAAGAATATGGCGTCGTTGAATTTACATTTAAAGACTTCCTAAATTTGTCTTTTGAAGAGCATCGTCGATTTATAAAAGGTGAAATTTTTCTTGAAGAGTTTTTTAATAAGGGTAAGTCTAGGAGTCAAGTGAGAGATGCTGATTATCCTAGTCAATTTTACCTTAGTGAGAGTGAAGGATTGATCGATTGGCAAAATCGTTGCGATAAATCAACTAAAGAAACTAAAGATCTGTTGGCACACATGTCTGGTTTGGGAGCCTCTAAAGGAGTTGTAAGAGGTGTGGCTCTCGTTGTGGAGAGTCCAACAGAGGTATTCAATGCAGTCAATTTACAAGAAAAAATTTTAGTCACACGCACCACAGACCCTGCTTGGGTTTATTTGATGTCACAGTGTTGTGGACTTGTTTCTGAAAAGGGGAGTCTATTAAGTCATACGGCAATTATAGGACGAGAATTGGAGATACCAACGGTGGTCTCTGCAGAAGGAGTTCTTCAAAATATTGCCTCTGGTGACCTTATTGAGATTGATGGGTCATCTGGTAGAATAGACTTTGTAGAAAGAGATAAATTTGATGGAAGTTTGGGATCGAAAGAACTCTAGGACAATTAAAGAGCCCATATTGAGTGAGTCGATATTTCGGTGGCTCCATGAGAGTCGTTTGGGTATAGAAGTGGCTGATCGATTGATTAGCAAAAGATGGTTTTCTAGGTTGTACGGGTGGCCTAGAAACTTACCTAGTAGTGCTAATATGATATCAGACTTTTCTGATAAATATCAATTGGACTTGAGTGAATTCACAAATAGTGAGTGGAAAACTTTTAATGATTTTTTTATACGTAAGTTTAAAACGGGGGCTCGAAAATTTAGTGAGGATCCACTTGATTATTGCTCTCCTTGTGAAGGTAGACTCTTGGTTGCGGAAGGTAACGGGCCATTTCCGGTAAAGGGTGTTGAACTAAATTTAACAGAGTTGGTTCAATCGTCCTCTTTAGTTAAGGAATTTGAAGATTGTCATATTTTAGTCTATCGACTTTCTCCATTTGATTACCATAGGTTTCACTTTTCTGATGATGGCAAAATTCTTGAGTCCTATGAGATTCCAGGCAGACTTACTTCTGTTCATCCTATGAGTTTGAAAGTTTTCCCTCGAACCTTTCTTGAAAATCAAAGAAAGGTGAGTCTTCAAGAAACACAGCGGTTTGGTCGAATTTTGAGTGTCGAGGTAGGTGCTCTTTGCGTAGGGAGAATTCATAGTTTAAGCGCTCCAAGTGAATTCAAAAAGGGAGAGGAAAATGGTTATTTTCTTTTTGGTGGTTCAACTTTGATTCAAGTCATCAAGAAGTCAGCTCTAATCATAGATCGTGATATTTCTGAAAAGAGTCAGGCAGGGCTAGAATGCTTTGTTCGTTTAGGAGAAAGGCTTGGCCAAGTTGTAGAATCAGTTGGGTAGATATGTCTTATCGGATCCTGTTTTAGCGCTCCTATTTGAAACCCATGTTTTCTAGCCAAACGACTTATGAGTTCGATTTGATCCTTTTTGAGTAGTCCGTATGAGAAGTGTTCTTTGTATCCCTCTAAAGACAGGATAAGAGTCTCCGACAAACACGCCAAAGTACTTCCGTATTCTGTAGGTATTCCACTCACAAAAAAGTCCGGTGCATTTGGAATGTGCACTAAGCCTCCTTGAGCAAACAAGATGTCTTTGCGTTTAGTTTTAAGTTCCTCGGAGACGTTGTAGGGTACCGCTGTATCAATAATAACTTGAGTATTACTTGAGACATTTCGTTCAAACAGGAGGGCATGGGTGCTGTTCGTACAAGTAAGGATAGCTTCTGTTTGGAGTTGTGGTATGTGGTCGTATATTTTGAGAGTATCTTGGGAGCCTAGAAAGTCTTCTAGTTTAGCCTTTTCAAAACCATTCCTCAAAAACTGTCTATAGATTTCGTTCAGTGCGAGACGTCTTGAAAGAGGCCAGTTAGGATTAGCTAGTGAACTTTTTATGATTTTAGTAGCCAATCTTTTAAGTGCCTTTAAAGACCCAGGTCTTCCTGTCAGAACTAACTGCTCAAACCTTTCAGCAGCGAATTCACTACATAAGGAGCCAATGTTTCCTGGAGCTCCAATAATAGCTAAACTTGATTTAGCTACGCTTAGCCCCTTTTTTCTACAGCCAATAAGAAGTGACTCAATGGTGCTCGCAACTGTAAACGAATTACCTGTGGTTAAGGACATGCCCCTGGAGTTGACGAGATGTCCATTGTGGCTAATTATAGAGGTAAATCCGCCAAGCCCCACAGTTTGGCATCCTAAAGACTTTGCGAGATCGACTCCTTCTTGAATTTTTTCGACAAAGAATTTTGTATTGTTTGACCGTAGAGCCTTTTCTAGAGTCTCAGGTCTTTCATAGAGAGAGATGAAGTGAAAAAGGGTTTTCTCACCTGTTGCTGAAGTAACTTCGAATTGGTCAAACAACGAAGGTTTAAACAGCATTTCAGACCTTCCATGAAGCTTATCTAAATCGTCCTTACAGAAACCACTAAGAGACGGATCGACAAGGGCCATATCTTCGATAGAAATCATGTGCGCAATAAATGCCACCTTTTTGGTAGTCTTGCTTGGTTCCAGCCTTACTTTCCTTGGATAGAAATTATAGTTCGAGAGGCTGATAAGGTCTTTTTCAATAAGATGTCCAGATAAGGCTCCAAAATGGGCGTTGTCCAGGCAAATGGCAGCAAACTCGATGGCCTCCGTGAGATTCTGAATTTCTTTTTCAGAAACCAAGTAACTTGGTTCAATTCTTAGCGAGAGCGGATTTGATAAGGTGGGAGCTATCCGTACATTAAATTTGTGAAGCATCATGGAGCTCACTAGATATCCAAGGACATTCTGGTCATTGAAAAAACGAATCATACTTGATGAGTTATTTTTCTGGTTCGAGAATTCGATAGCCAGTAGCAGACCTTTTCCCCTGATTGATTTGATAATATGAGGATACTTCTCTTTGAGGCGAGTGAGTTGATTTTTTATGTCTCTACCTTTTTGCTGGCAAACTGTAGCAATATTTTCTTGTTCAATAGTTTTTAATGTTTCTAACGCAACTTTAGAGCTGAGTTCATCGTCTGAAAAGGTAGAGCTATGTAGCTCCTCAAAGTTTGGCTCATAGAATGAGTCTCTTATGATTGCCGCTGATAATTTGCAATAAGAACCACCTAGAGACTTTCCAAGAAGTACAACATCAGGGCAAATGTTATACTCCTTAGAACAGAAGAAAAGCCCTGATCGACCTAATCCGCTTTGAATTTCGTCAATAACTATTGGAATTCTTGCATCTCTTAAGCCCATAAGAAGGGAGGTGAACTTTTGTGATTTAACCTCAACAACTCCCGCCTCACCTTGAATTGGTTCGAATATAAAGCCTTTATAGCGACCAATATAGTCCACATCGATTTTCAAAACTCTTCCATCGTAACTTGAACTAAAAACCGGTATTGTTAGTTTTAAATCTGAATCGGTTAGTTTCACAAACTCTACTGGGTCTAAGTGGGCAGAAAAAGGTGATCTGAATTGCTCGCTAGAAGTAACCGATAAGGATAACAGTGTCTTGCCATGGTAAGAGTTTTCTAACGCTAACCATGGTCTTGAATCAAATTGTTGCGAGTTAAACCTTTCTAAGGCTGAAAAGTTTTGTTCCTCTGTAAAAGAAGATTTAGAAAATTTTGAGTAGAGGTCTTGTGCTTCTTCAGTAAGTTC
>CAZFYV010000202.1:0-7357 GCA_964523195.1 uncultured Pseudobdellovibrionaceae bacterium | reverse complement strand
GTGAGGTGTGAACCAACCTGTAGTTTTCTATTCCTGACTCTTCGACTCCTAACTTTTGGATATTGTCTGGAGGGCCATCAGGAAATTGGGTCTGAAAAGCTTTATTGGATCTGGCTATGACGTTGTCTTCGGTTACAAGACAAACTGGAGACGAAATCGCATCAAATGTTGTTTCCCACTGTTGCTTCAAGGTTTCACTTTGCTGAAGTTTAGTAGTCCTTCCGATTGCAAGAGAAACCCCTTCAGCTACTTGTTGTAAAAAGTTAGTTTCATCTTTTAAAAAAGGTTTGTTGGATTGACGGGAAAAGAAAATAGAGCCAATGCTTTCGGACTTATTAAACAGTTGTACCTTTAGCAGGCTAAGTTTTCCGCTCTCAAGTCTCTTAATTGCCTCTTCTTGTGCTTGTGAAAAGGTAATTTTAGTCCAACTCAGGTTGAGCGCCTCAGACAGAGCTTCGTTGATTTGAGATTCCATTTCGGGAATTGATTTTGCTCTGTGAATTGCCAGTAATGTATTGTGTAGGGCAATAACTCTTCTATTTGTTTCTTGTAGTCGCTTCTGAGACTGACGAAGTGACTTTTGTCGTAGACTCACTCTTTCTTCCAAATCGAGAGTGAGTTTTCTTAGTCTGTTGTTTTGCTCTTGTACAAGATTTAAAAGTTGAAGGTTCTGGTGTTTTAAATCGTGATATTCTAAAGACTCTTGAACTGACTTTTCAAAATTCAATGAGGAGTAGTCTTTAACTACTCGGTGAACATTTCCACTCTGTAAATATTGACGAATATCTAGAAAATCAAAATCGTTGTACAGAAGCACGCAGAGTGCTTCTTTATTTAGTTCATTTAGGTTTTCTAAAAAGTCTTGAACTTTGTGTCTCGAGTTAGGCTTTAAAGGAACTGCGACAACAGCATAAGAAGTATCTTTGAGTCGAGCGGAGGCGTCTTCAAAACTCTGAGCGAAATCCGACCCAAACTGCACTGATTCAGGATGGGGATGGTCAATGAGAAGTACGCTGGATTTTAGAGCCGACATACATCTATTAAATATCGAATTTCCGAAATTTCATAGTCTGGAACTTCATTCGGACCCGATGGTTGCATATTAATATACTCGCCATATTTCACATAGCAGGTATTCCAGCCGATTTTTTTTGCCATATGTATATCTGTATCTAAACGATTTCCAATACTCATATGAGCTGTTGGAGGCTTAGAGGTAAGATTTTCAATTTCTGTAAAGCAATCTAGTTTGGTTTTGTTTTTCTGAGGGTCAGCAAAAAGAGTTTTTTCAAAAAATTTCTGAAACCCGAGGAGTTCTATTTTTTGAGTTTGGGTTCCAGTATGACCGGCAGTAACTAGAAACAACTTATATCTGTTTGCCAAATATTCCAGTGTTTCGACGGCTTGATCGAATAGTTTTGGAGCTTCTTTAATATCTCTTTGGTAAAAAGCTTTTTTACCTGCTTCAATAATTTGGTTAAGGTGCTCAGATTTGTTTTCTAGCTCAGGACTTACTTTTAAGCAGAGTGATCTGTAGATATCTTTTTTAGGTTGATCTTTTAAAAAGTCATTTCGGACCTTAAGACAAGTTTCTAAATCTGTTTTAAGGCCGGCCTCAATCATGGCCTCACAACTCTCTCGAGCAGCGATGGGAATTAGACTGCCACTTGTATCAATGAGTGTGTCGTCTAAATCAAAAACAAGAATTTCCAAGATTATCTCCGAGAGGATTGGTCTCTAAATATTGATTTCATTCCCTCTTGAAACCGCGGCCAAACTTGGTTCAAGGGCGCTCCATCTTCTTCTTCTATACAGATTATAGGAATTCCTTGGTCGTGCCATCCATATTCACTAAGACTACCCGGTGTATCGTAACCAATATGCTCTATAACCTCATATCCAGAGCTTTTGCCGAGATGCTTAGCGTCAGAAAGTCCAGGTGAACCGGTGGAAACGATACAGGGTTTCCATGAATGGCAATGAATAATGAGTCTTGGATGAACTGTTTCAATTAAGTCACAGATCCCTTTGATTTCGGGCTCACTGCCTGGATTTTGACCAGGGAAGTATCGTTCTTTTTCAAATTCAGGGGACCAACTCTTTGATGGGTAGTTGCGGTTGAGATCAACACCGATGCCATTGACTCGAGTTTTTTGCCCATATCCGTCTGGATTCAAGCAGGGGACGACGATCCAGGGGACCAAGTCTTCTTCTGTCGATTTTAACCAATCGAGTGTGGCTTGGGCGAGTTCAACTCCCTCCGGTTCGTCACCATGTACTCCTCCAATAAGAAGGAGTGGGTGTTGTTTTTTTAACACGTCCATTGGAGCGCTTAAGAAGCCTTCAATGAGGCTACCCTGGTGGGATTTAGCGACTTCGATCTGTTCCATTTTGTTAACTTTCATAACTTCATTTAAGGTGTTCTTGACGACTTTGTCGAGTGAACTTACTGTGCTGTCATGTCACAGTTAGAGTTTACTACAATTATTTTAGCCGCGGGACAGGGGACTCGAATGAAGTCACCTCTCCCTAAAGTTCTGCACCCTGTTGCAGGTTATCCCATGATACAAAGGGTTATCCAAACGGTCAAAGATGCTGGGTCTACAGAGACTCGTGTGATTGTTGGGTATTCCGAAAAGCTCGTTAGGCAAGTCGTAGAGCCCTTGGGAGTCAGTTGTCACAAACAAGAAAAGCAACTGGGAACCGCTGATGCCGTTAAAGCTGCTGACCTTGAAACGATTGAAGGTCTGGTTTTGATTATGAACGGCGATCATCCTCTGATTGAGCCGTCTGATATTAAAAAAATATTCGAAGACTTTAAGGCAGATCAGGCAGATGTTTCTGTTGTCACAGCTCAGGTAAAAAATCCTGGTAATCTCGGTCGAATCGTTCGCCATATGGGAGACCTTAAGGCGATTGTTGAGGTAGCTGATGCTTCAGCAGATACTCTAAAAATCAATGAAGTGAACACGGGTATTTATGTCGCTGAGGCGGAAGCACTCGATGCGCTTTTACCATTGATCGACAATCACAACGCTCAGAATGAGTATTATCTAACAGATATAATTCCTAAAGCCATCGAAGATGGTTATACCGTTTCTGCAATAAAGAGTACGCCTAAGGTGGCTTATGGTGTAAATACTCAGCAGCAGTTAGCAAAATCTACTAACGTCATTTTCAAGAGAAAATGTAAAAAGCTAATGGACGCTGGTGTTGTTATAGTGGATCCAAGTTCTACTTATATCGAAGACCAAGTTGAAGTTGGTCCAGGAACTGTGATTTACCCAGGAACCTACCTTCGAGGACAAACTGTTATTGGTAGTTACAGTGTTGTTGAACCACATACGTACATTTCGGACAGCCAATTGGATGATGGTGTTCAAGTCCGTGCCGGAAGTTATTTTGAAAAAGCGCAAGTTCACAAAGGGGCTATTGTCGGACCATATGCTCGTTTGAGGCCTGATGCTAATATTGGCCCAGAAGCGCAGATTGGAAACTTTGTTGAAGTCAAAAAGGCGAATATTGGTAAAGGTTCGAAAGCGGCTCACCTTACTTATATTGGCGACGCTGATATTGGTGAGGGAACAAATATTGGCTGTGGAACCATTACCTGTAACTATGCAGCCGACAAAAAGAAGTATCGAACTAAAATCGGGGACAATGCCTTTATTGGTAGTGATACCCAATTTATTGCACCCGTGACCATAGGAGATCACGCGGTCATTGGCTCAGGTTCAACAATTACTAAAGATGTTCCTGATCGTGCTCTTGCTGTAGCCCGAGGTCGACAAGTCATTAAAGAAAACTATGTAAAAAAAGAAGCTGAAGCCAAGACTAAAACAGCAAATAAAAGTGAGAATGCTTCTGCGAATGTAGATACTCCACAAAAGGAATCTTAAGCTATGTGTGGAATTGTTGGATATTTTGGGCCTAAGTCACCAAAGGATGTTTTACTCGAAGGATTGAAGCGTCTTGAGTATAGAGGTTATGATTCAGCAGGTGTTGCTATTTTAAATGGTAAAGAGTTCAAGAGAGTCAGGGCGTCTGGTAAATTGACTGAGCTCGAAAGTAAACTTAATAACGAAAACTTCTCTGGGCAAATTGGTATTGGTCATACACGTTGGGCAACACACGGTGAGCCTTCTGAGCGCAATGCCCATCCACACAACTCTGGAACCATTACGATCGTTCATAATGGTATTATCGAGAACTTTATGGAAATTCGTGAAGCTCTAGAGGCTAAGGGAACTAAAATAACTTCAGATACGGATTCTGAGTTGGTTGCTCATTTGATCAATGAGGAATACCAAGAAACAAAAGACTTACGAAAAGCAGTAGAAAGAGTGATTCCACAAATTCGAGGAGCTTATTCGATTGTTGCCGTAAACGAAGATGAGCCAGAAAAGATGGTGGCCTTTAAAGAGGGACCACCTCTTGTGGTGGGTATGGGTGATAGTGAAGTCATCGTAGCCAGTGATGTTCAAGCAATTATTGGTCACTCTGAAAACGTTGTTTATTTAGAAGATCAAGAAGTGGTTGAAGTTATTAACAATAAAGTTAACTACTATTCTGCGGCTGGATTTCCCATTGAAAAAGAAAGTGTGAAAATAACCTGGTCTGCGGATCAATTAGAAAAGCAAGGCTATAAACACTTTATGCTCAAAGAGATTTTCGAGCAGCCTAGAGCAGTCGCTCAAGCTATCGAGCCTCATATTGATTTGAAGTCTATGCAAGTTCGATTGAATCGAGTGGGATTTTCTGCGAAGTCCGTGGAAGATCTGGATGCTCTCAATTTTGATTCAGATCTCAAGGAGACGGAGAGTAAGCTAAAGTCTATTGAGCGCGTTTTTATTGTGGCCTGCGGAACGAGTTTTTATGCAGGAATGGTTGGCGAGTATTTACTTGAAACCTTAGCTAAGGTTCCTGTTGAAGTCGATATTGCGTCTGAGTTTCGTTACCGAGAACCGGTGATTCCTAAAAACTCCTTGGTGATTGTAGTTTCACAAAGTGGCGAAACCGCTGATACATTGGCGGTGTTACGTCAGGTCAAAGAGGCGGGAGCTTTAAGTCTTTCAATTTGTAATGTAAAGCGCTCATCAATTGATAGAGAGTCAGATGGTCATTTGTATATGAATGCAGGTGTCGAAATTGGTGTTGCAAGTACCAAAGCTTTTGTTTCGACTCTGTCATTGTTCCATGTGCTTGCAACGGCCATGGGTCGAATTCGCGGCCATGTAAATCTCGATCAAGAAAAAGAACTTATTCAACATTTATTAGCGGTTCCAAGCCAGATGGAATCTGTTTTGGTTTATGACTCATTTTTTGCTGAAGTGGCTCAAACTTTAAAAACCTATAGAGGGTTTTTGTATATGGGTCGCGGTGTGAATTTTCCAATTGCGATGGAAGGAGCTCTTAAACTCAAAGAATTGGCTTATATGCATGCAGAGGGTTATGCTGCAGGCGAAATGAAGCATGGACCTTTGGCGCTTATTGATGACCGTATGATTGTTATGATGATGGCGCCTGATGATCAGCACTATGAAAAATCGGTAAGCAATCTTCAAGAAGCCAAAGCTCGTGGTGCCGTTGTTATCTCGGTGGGTTCAGGTGATAATAAGGAACTCAAAGAAATGTCTCAGCATTATCTGTCATTGCCGAAGGCCCATTGGACCGTGAATCCAATTCTTGAAGCAATTCCAGTACAACTTCTTGCTTATCATGTTGCTGAAGCCTTAGGCCACGATGTGGATCAACCGAGGAATTTAGCGAAATCGGTGACAGTGGAATAGGCGTCTTCGGAGCCTATTTCTTCCACGATTTGCGTCGGTGTAAATCAAATATGCAGGTTTTTTGATCCGCCGTCTCCGATAATTTCTGTGATTTCAACACTTTAGAATTTGAACTTTCGGTCAAGAGTTTGCAATTTTATGAACCGATGAGGATGTTTACTAATATTGTACTAGTTCTAGCTGCTGGGCTACTTATGGTGGCTTGTCCAGAGCAGGGTAAGAAGCGAGCTGAGAAAGATCAGGTCACCGATTTTTCTGATGTTGGTGACCCGACTCAAAAAGGATTCCCTGCGCGGGAAGGTTTAGCGACGACTCAATTAAGTGGTCCCGAAAACTCTGAAACATTTCGCAATCTATGTAGTGAGGAAGGCTCCAAAGTCATTCAAATTGATCGTCCCATCGATGGTTACCGAGGCGAGACTTTTGATTTTCGATTTAAGTTGGTATGTAAGGATGCGAGTTATCCAACGGTCTTTTTTATATCTGGTGGACCAGGACAGGCTTCTTCAGAAAAGCAGCGCCATTACTATCCTGAAAATATGAACATTATTCTCACTGACATTAGAGGAGTGGGTTTAAATAGTCATTTCTGGGAAAAAGGTGGCCGCGATATTCACATTAATTCTGAAGTTAATGCCCAAGATTTTTTAGCGATAATAAAAGAAATCGATTTGAAGAATTATGTGATCCACGGAGTATCTTATGGAACTATTCCGTCTTTGATATTAGCTTCACTTGCAGAAAGAGAGGCGACTCATAATTTACCTCTATCAGTAATCTTAGAGGGACCAACGGCCCATCCTATGGATTTTAGAACGAAGACGGAATTCAAGAATGTGGTGTTTACCGCCCACGAAGAGTCTACAGACAAGTGTTTGAGTTGTGACCTAGATAACCTTCTAGGGCAATACTCTCCATCTGATTTAGGGAATCTCTTAGATGAGCTTCTCGGTTACGGCCTGGAACATAAGGTTTTAGAGGAATGGCTTTACGAAAGAGACCCAGATGAACTTGATGAGCTTATTGGTGAGTTGCGTAGCCTAGAGACCTATATCGGAGAAAATGGATTAAGAGTTTATAATGCGATAGCATGTCGAGAGTTTGAGAAAGTAGGACTTCGCTCGGGAATTTATCTCGGTGACGGTAAGCTCGATTCATCAACAGAAGGGTCTTGTTCTGATGATGTGATTGAACATCAGATTAATTTACAGCTTTGGCCCGTTGAAAAAATTCCTCTGTATTTCTTTGTAGGAACTCATGATATCGCGACTCCACCTATCTACGGTGAGAGATATTTTAACGAAGTATTAGCTGATAAAAAGAACCATATTTGTGTCGAAGGTGGGGGTCACAATTCCCTACAATTCGATTTAGAATCTTGCAGCGAAGAGTTATGGAATGCCTTTACCAATCCGGGGCAAGGCATGACTGAAGCCTTGGCGGCTTGTGGAAGTGAGATAAAGGTCGATGAAGCAGCGGCCTGTTCAAGTGCAGCGGGCTACGAATTCCCTGTCTTTGATCACCATCAGTAATTTATAGAGCTATATTATCTATTTAAGATCTAAGTT
>CAZFYV010000201.1:0-7363 GCA_964523195.1 uncultured Pseudobdellovibrionaceae bacterium | reverse complement strand
ATTGTGATAAGTGTAGGAAGAATTAATTTCTTCAAGTTTGCCCTCCTGTATTCACACCCTCCAGAAGGCCCTTTCCTTGGTACCTTGTTGGAGCAATATTTAGACCTATGTCTTCGTCATTTTGGGCCTTTACAGGCCCCTAGGAGGGCATAAATTCCAGGGCCACCGCCCATTTTGCCGACCCCTAAATTTTGAGATGACCCATTGCTCCCAATTTCCCTCAGCACAATTGACCGAATGTGCCTTTTTCCATAGTTTAACGTCCTTGGTGAGGAGGGAATTTAATGAGCGGAATTATAGTTCTTGGCTCCCAGTGGGGCGACGAGGGTAAAGGAAAACTCATTGATGTATTTTCAGAATCAGCTGATGTGGTCATCCGCTCGCAAGGTGGAGCTAATGCTGGTCATACCCTGGTTGTAGATGATCAAAAAATCGTACTTCACCTCATCCCTTCAGGTGTTCTTCACGAGAAAATTAAATGTGTGATTTCGGCTGGTGTGGTTCTAGATTTAGACTCGATCTTGTCTGAAATCGATCAATTGAAAAAGCACAACTACTTACAAAATGACGAGCAGCTTTCTATTTCTGAAGCTTGTACGGTTCTACTTCCGTACCACAAGGCACTCGATGCAGCTCGAGAGAACACACAAAAAAATAAAATCGGTACCACTTGCCGTGGTATTGGCCCAGCTTATGAAGATCGCGCTTCAAGACGTGCTCTTGTATTTGGTGATCTTTATAGAAACGAAAATATCAAAGAAAAATTGGCCCACGCCATTGAAGAAAAGAACTTCTTACTTACGAAGTTCTACAAGCAAGATCCAATTAACTTGGATGAACTCTACGATCGAGTGATGTATGCGGCAGACCGCCTCGAACCTTACAGATGTAGAGATGCTTCTTTGATGGTTCATAAGTTTTTAAAGTCTGGCAAAAAAGTCTTGTTCGAAGGTGCTCAGGGAAGTCTTCTAGATATTCTTCACGGGACTTATCCATATGTAACAAGTTCTTCCACTCTTGCTGGCTCTGCTTGTACTGGTACAGGTTTTGGCCCAGGAAGTGTTGAAAAAGTTGTTGGAATCACTAAAGCCTACACTACTCGTGTGGGTGAAGGGCCTTTTCCAACTGAACTTAACAATGAAATCGGTGAACTCATTCAGAAAAATGGTGGTGAGTTTGGTGCAACTACGGGGAGAACTCGTAGATGTGGTTGGTTAGATCTTGTGGCCTTGAGATACTCCATTCGAATCAACGGAATTACCAATATCGCATTAACAAAACTTGATGTTTTTAGTGGTATGGATGAAATCGGTGTTTGTACTGGCTATGAACTTAATGGTGAAACCATTAAAGATATGCCAATGTCGGCCACTGATCTTCACGAAGCGAAGCCAATCATCAAGATGCTTCCGGCTTGGCAAGAAAACTTACAAGACGCTAAAGGTTTGCAAGATCTTCCGTCTCAAGCTCGTGAGTATGTGCAATTTATTGGTAACGAAGTAGGAACGCCAATTGATGTGGTTTCAGTTGGACCGGGACGACACCAAACTCTTTGGATTAAACCCTTGTTTCAGTAAAAAAGTACAGCATACCGAACTTCGTTAACGGAGATCGGTATACCTGTTTTAATTCTTAGTTTGATCCGTCGAACTTCATGGCGCATTTAAGCAATTAGACATTCCAACTCCACCCTATTTCCACACACTTGGTACCGAGCCTGCATTTAACAATGCTGGGTCACGGGTGATTATTCTGGTCTTCGCGGGGATAAAATGAGGATCAAAATGAGACATCTTTCAATAGTAATCTATTCGGTAGTTTTTCTATCGACTATCTTCTTATATCAAAACTGTGGCGGGTCTTTTGAAGCCAACAATGACCTATCCGCGGGCACAACCGGAACAGAACTAAAGATACCCAACGGCTATATACTAATCGACGATATGATCGTTAAAAAGTCTTCTATGAAGCGCGGAGAAGTCAACGCTCAGGGTATTGGGGTATTTGATAAATATGGCAAGCCATGGCCTAAAGGTCGATTGTTTTACAAATTTGATTCCAGCGTAACGCCAGAGCAGCGAAAAATCTTTTTAAAAAACTGTGAAGAACTTGGGACTTTTGCAGCCGTGAGCTGCGTAGAAGGCGAAGGCTACGATGGTGGACAACACATTCTGGTAAGAACTCAAATTACAGACGAAAAATGGTGCGGCAGAGCAACCCTCGGGATGGAGTACCCCGGACAAGTCTATGTTATGAACTCAAGGTGTTGGAAAATTCCACATGTTGCAGCCCACGAACTTATGCATGCATTTGGAGTACATCACGAACAAACAAGGCCTGATCGAGACGAATATCTTACCTGGGACTGGGAAGCTGTTGATCGAACCGGGTATTCAAGAACCAATTTCGATATGTGGGAAAACCCCTCTCATACCACTAACAAATACGACTACAATTCAATCATGCACTACACATCTAAACTCAATGGCGAGATTATCTTTTGGAAAAAAGGAATGGCAAAGTCTAATTTTAATTCGAAGATCTACTGGCCAAATTTTCCATCTCTTCACGATCATAGAACTCTACAACTCATGTACGGTGGAAAATGGCCTACGCAAGCTGCATACAATGAAGTGTATGATAAAAAACAAGCCTTCTTCGATATAAGGTGTGGCTCTGGAAGTAAAAAAAGACGCCTTTGTTTTCGCGCCAGTGGTGAAGTCAAAATCGTTTATATGGGTGGAAACAATTGTGGTGAACCTACGAGATGTGAATCACGAAACCGTTCAAGTTCTTTGCCTCTTTGTCGTTTTAATAAGTGGGGTCACGACGACGGAAAATCTCGAATCTGGGTTGAAAAAGGCTGCAATGCTCGATTTAGAATTTGGACCAAAGCAAAAACCACCTTTGTTTTTGACTCTCATCACTATTTACCTGGTCGAGTATTAAAGACCTATTAGTTAGTTAATAGTTCGTATTGAGGATTCGGTTGGCTTCTTCTAAAGATGGAAGAGGAGTTTCGTTCATAATACGTATGGTTTCAAGGTCGTAGGCATCCCAGAGTCGTTGCCTTGCTTCGGCATCATCTTTGTTTTTCATCAGCTCTACTTTTAAACGTTCTTTCGCTTCATCTAATAACCCCTCTGCAAGGATGGTTCTTGCATGATTTCTGATGATGTTCTCGGTACTTTCTTTCATGGTCATAAAAAAATCACTGGGACTTCTAAGAGGCTGCCACCAGTTTTCTGCAAAAAAGCTCCCAAACCCTAGAAATCGATTTTCTTTATCGATAAACTGTTTTGGAAGATTCATCATATCAAAAATATAACCCAATCGAGTGTGCTCTGGATATTCGATCAAGGTGATGGCATCTTCCCAGTCAGTATTCGATAACAGTGAAAAGTTTAATGCCAGTGTAATTACAAAGGCGACTGCTTGGGGGGATTTTCTTTTGATAATAATGTCAGTTAGCGAGAAACCAGGAGTAGGAGAGAAGAACTCTGAGCGTAAAGTTTGACGAGCAATCTCCATGGAGTTTTCAAATACCGTGGCTTCATAGTTCCGATCAATACGATCGCTAGCTACCCCACCATGTAACTGAAGAAAGGAAAACTTATTTTCACTCAAGGCCTTTAGTAGTTGTCTAAGTTTGCGGTTTGAAAGAGCCTTTACTTGATTATAAACAACATCATAAGAGTAATACTCATGCTCGCCAGACTGTGGAGTAAATTCTAATCCAAAAGAGGCCAATAATTCTCCAAAAACTTCACCATCAACACCTGCATGAAATTCATTAAAATAAGTTACTCGATCTAACATAGGTAATCTGGGTCGCAAAAACAGCCAACCGCCAGCATTTTGAATTTGTTGAGCTATTGCTCTATAGGACCTAGCGTAGTCTGGAGAGAAGGCATAACTTGAAAAGTGACCCAAGAAATCATGGGCGCCAATTCCTCCCACATCCTCACCTTGAAGCATGAGCGGAAAGAGACCGCTTGATATCGCCGGGTAAAGAACTTTTCCAGGAACTAACTTCCTCATATTGTATTCAAAACCTGGTGGAATTTCGTCTCCTAAGCGAAGAACCAACCATTGATTAGAGGACTTATTGTAAAATGAAAAAGCTGGATAAATGAGTTGGTCTTTTGAAATTGGATCATCTGGATGATCTAAATTCCATTGTCTTCGATTTGTTTCTGATAAAGCTAGAAAGTGGTGCTGAAAGTCCTTTAAAGAAGGAATCTCCCAGGGCTCACCAATAGAACCCGGGTCCACAAATCCAAGTTGTATCGCTCGATCGTACATGCTTTGAGCTTCTTTAATTGCAATCACGTCCCCTTCTTGCTTGGCGATCAGCAAGTTACCCCTTAAACGAGCGAGGAAGTCTTTAAAAAACGCGATATAGTTTTCTTCTATTTCAGACCATTTCTTACCAGACATTTCGACATTGCTCGCAAAGAAAACCTGGCAAGATCGAGGTTCAGTGTTTGGAAAAGCCAAAGCTGAAAAACTAAATAGACTTATTGTTAGAAAAACCAGGACTCTCATTACTCGTCCTCGGGTTTATCTTCCCAGTCGATAAATCCATCGATGCTGTCGAGAGTATAAAAGATCGCGCCAAACAAACTGTCTTCTGCAGGTTTGGAAAACACACCTGATTCTTGAAAGATAAATCGAATGTGTGGACTTTCTTCTGAATTTTCGTTCATGGTCTCAATAGCCCACTGTTTAGCTGTTATCCTACTCATGGCAAGCATTAAAACCTGAAGCTTTGCAAGCCTTGTAATGAGTGTGCCTCGTTCAGAAGCTCTATCGCGAGGGTCAAGTCTTTGAAATTGTGCTTTGTAATCAAACCCGAGATGACCCATGGCCTCACTAAAAAGATGGTTCTGATAACCGCCATCCATAAAATCATTGGCGAGGCCACCCATGGTACGAATACTTGCAATGGATAAAAGTCTCAACTCATCGGCTTTATCCCAAAGCTCTTTATCAGAGAGTTTTTCAAGTTCACTTTTAATCTCAGAGACTTTAAAAAAGCGCTGTCCATTTTCTAGCTCTTCACCAGGAGTTGTAAAAGCCTCGAGATTCTCGTCAATAACTTTTGTATTTATGGTTGAGAAATACTCATTAAAGTAAAAGATGCGACCAAACATCTGCTTTTTATTTTTTAAATACTTCCAACCACCACGCTCAACTATGGTCTTAGCAATCCACTTATAAGCGTCTGCGTAATCAGGGTTCACGAGGTAAGACAATTGATGAGCTAAAAAGTCATGGATAAACAAGGTCGAAAAAGGCTCCTCATCTCGAGATGGAAATACAGGAGGAGGTTCTGTCATGATCGGAAACAAACCTGCTCCTAGACTTGGATACAAAACTTTTCCCGGAATTAAGTTTTCTAAAATAAGGACATGTCCATTTGGAAAGGAATTTATAGGGCTTGAGATATGTGTAAACTTATCGTCTGAGATATTATGGCCAAACTGGGCCACTATCCATCGCCCATTTTCGTAGTTATAAAAAGGAAACCCAGGCATCACTAAATTTTCTTCATCCACAATTTGATCTGGATTTTCTTGATTCCACTCAAGCATTCTCTCTAGTTGCAATCGATCAAACTTGTATAAAAATTCAGGGAAACTTGGCCAAGTGCCCTTATCAAAATCAAACCCAAGTTCTTTAAGGTAAGTCTTTCGACCATGGGCCTCTAAGGTATCAAGACGATGATTAACACCAAACCTGCGGTTAGAGGTCATAAATTGTGTGAATATCTCAAAATTCAGTTCTGCTCGCCTAGCGATCTCTCCCCATTTCTTAGTAGAAATGCGATCAAGAGCCATCATATCTTCGCAACGGTAGTAAGCTGAGCTTTGGTTTGAAAAACCCAGCAGACTAGCAAAAATCAAAGATGCGATAATGGCTCTAGTGAAACTCATGACCTACTCGGCTTCTCCGGCACATTGAGGTCTTTTGGTATTGAGTTTATCTTTAATATGGTTTTGTAGAATCATAGATCCTACTTCGGTTAAATGAACACCGTCAGTTCTGACTTTACTCAACTCATAACTAACTTCACCTTCGCCTTCAGGAACTATAATCTCGCCGTCATCATTAAGATCATTAACTATATTAAAGAAATCCACCACATAACAATCCATCTCAGCGTCACAGGCTTGCGATATATGATTATTCAGATCTTCACGACAAGAAGTTAACGGTGGTTTCCAAGCTGGCACTGCTTGTCTAAACTGATCGAGAACATTTTCTTCTTTTTCATCTGGAATATTACCAATAATAAGTGGCTTGTCTTGGCCAGCAGCTGCAATCACTAACTGATTAAGGGCCTCTTTAGCAGCCTCACACAAAGAGGCGTCTTCGTTGGCTAAAATAGCGTCCCAGTAGAAAAGGTCGACACCAATAACAACTGAAGCTTGATCAAAAGTAGAGCGATCTTCACCGAGTATTTTTTCAATTTGCTCACTACCAAGTGGTGCGCCAATGGGTTCAGAAATATCTTTAACAACCGATCCGTAGGTTTGAGCCAACATCATCGACGGGCTTAATCGGTCAGTGGCAATGAGGCCTTTATTTGAGCTGGCGTCTTGAACCAAGCGCTCAATATTTTCTTCGCCAAAACCACCGTAAGTAGCCATCAAAGTCTGCACAAACTTCATGGTATCAAAACCCGCAGAGACACTGGCTCCTGCGATATAGGTTTTTTCAAACACACAGCTTTCAATTTTGTTATCAGCGGCTGACTCGGCAGCAGGTCTTTCCGTATCTTCTGCACTCGGAGCACAAGTTTGCCCAGGAGGACAAGGTGCTTGTTCTTCTCTTT
Source organism: uncultured Pseudobdellovibrionaceae bacterium (assembly GCA_964523195.1). Classification (GTDB taxonomy): domain Bacteria; phylum Bdellovibrionota; class Bdellovibrionia; order Bdellovibrionales; family JAGQZY01; genus JAUHWN01. The sequence goes on along the minus strand of CAZFYV010000201.1, from coordinate 522 downwards.
GCTCAGCGGTTTCAGGTGCCCCTTCAGGAGTGGTTTCTTCGCCGGTTGTTTCTTCGCCATCAGGCGTAGTTTTTTCTCCACCTGGAGTCGTTTCTTCAGCACCATCGCGATCAGCGCCAGGCCCAGCTGTATTGATTCTGGGCTTCTTACTGGAAGGCGAACAGTTCGGAAGCGCCAAAATGGCAGCCCCTGAAAAAGTAATGATCAATAATATACGAATAAGACTTGGTAATTGCTTAGTATTTTTCATCCGTGCTCATATAGAGCAAGATCGGGTCCGAAATGACCTCAATTGGGTCCAGTTTTTTGAAGGCTTTTTTAGGAGGCTGGGGAGGGAAATTATACCCCAGGAAAGAAGCCACCACTGCCTGTTTTAGTTCCAAAGCTCCCAAGGCCGTTGACCTCAGGAGCGTGGATATCAAGCAAGTACTGCTCAAGGCTACCCTCGTAGTACCTACGAAAAGCCTTTCTTCCACCATCGAGATAGTGGGCGAGCTCTAGGAAGTGCACAAACTCATCATG
>CAZFYV010000200.1:0-7382 GCA_964523195.1 uncultured Pseudobdellovibrionaceae bacterium | reverse complement strand
ACGGTCCTGGGGCAGTCGAGTTTTAATGTTTGAAACTCCGAGCCAAGCAAGTAGTGAGAAAGTCGCGGTAGAATTAAGATCCATGCTAAATGGATCTTCTTGTTGCTATTCTCCTGTTGTGCTTGCTGGAGATGCGAGAACCTATGTTGATGTTAATGGGAAAGCATCAAGCTTTGAAGCCCGACTGATCAATGCTATTTATATGCAGTCGGAGTTTCCGGAAGCAGACTATGAGGTTGATTTCGAAATTGTTAAACAATTAAAAGATGCTAATGCCCTCCTTCTTGAAAATCTTCGCAAGATTGGAGATCAAGTTTTTGATAATCAAACGGGATTAATCATAGGAAGAGTCGAGAGCCTGTTCTCCTATGTAGAGCAGAATTTCCCAAGATGGGCTCCATTGATGAGTTGGCTGAGTTGTGAGAAATTGAGAGTCGGTCCAGCTGACATGCAGCAGATCATTGTTGCAAATATTAGAATTCACCAAATTTTAGATGATATTTTGACTCACTATGAAGAGCAGTTTGCCAGAAGCAAGCAAGAGGGGAGTGGCCGTGAGAACAGAGCTAATAACGCGAAAAGAAATTAAGAATAAGTACAAAAAGTGCGCAACTTTCGGCGACTTTATTGATGTTCTAGAAAAAGATCACGAAAAAGACGGGAACGTAATTTGTGGCCTAAAAATTAATGGGGAGTCGATTGGTTCTCATGATGAAATTGAGCTAGCTCTATCAAATTTAGACTTTATTGATGAAATTGAAGTTAGCTTTGAAGACTCCAGAGTTCTTGTCTTTGAGACAATGCAATCTCTTGTTGGTTATGTTGACCAACTCAAAGATGAAGCGACCAAGGTTGCAAATTATTTCAGAACTAATTGTGAGCAAGACGGCATTAAGTCTTTCGCAGAATTTGTATCGGCTTGTGAGTGGATTAATGACACATTTATTGAAATTAGGTCTGCGTTTTCTGCTCAAAAAATGGAGTTGAGAAGTAGTTCTCTCTGGCATTCTACAGAGCAAACTTTTGTAAGTGTTCTCAAGGCAATTGCGGGAGCCTTCGAAGTTAAGGACTATGTTCTGTTGGCTGACTTACTTCAATATGAAATTCCAGAGGTACTAGACCACTGGCGAGAAGTACTTGGTATGGAGATAGAGCATTCTAAGAGAAAAGGATTGATTTCTTCTTCAAGCGCTGATTGATTCTATAGATAGGATGATTTCGGCACCAGAAATTCGGCAAATAGCGACTCACAAGGTATTGTGGGTCGTCAGCTCAAAAGATGATTATAAGGTTCTTGTCGATGAGCTGAGACAAGGGCCTTATGAGATTTCCTGTATCTCTATTCAGGATTTTGACCCTGAGAGTATTTCCAAAGAGAAATGTGCATCTATTTTTGTCGATTCTAGAGTCGGAATGCAGAAATTAGTTGGCATCTTTGATGATGTTTCTAGAGTTTCTGCTTCAACCGCTCGAATTGCTATGGTCAATGAAATCGACTCCCATGAGTTTGAAACCTTAGTCAACGAAACAGAAGTATTTCACGTTTTGCCCGGTCCTTTGAGTACCACAGAGGTTCACAAGGTAATCGAGAAATCCATAGCCTATTTTGTTGAAAACGAGGAAAAGCGCGAGCTATTCCAAAGGTACCGTGATCAAAATGATAAGCTTGAAGAAATGACTGAAGGTCTTGAGCAGCTTGTCGTCGAAAGAACGCTCAATGAAGAGCAGTCAAAAAAACAAGCTGAAGAAAAGCTCAGTCATGTTCGAAGTCTTGTAAAGTTTATTAAAGAACTTGCACTCTCAAATACGATAGAGGACTGGATTATTCTTCTAAAAAAGAGTTTTAAAGGGTTTTCCACAGTTCGATCACCTATTCTTTGTTATTTATCGCCTGTCGGGAAAATGAATGTTGTTTTCTTTCAGGGGCAACAGGTCGTTGAGAGAAAAACTTCACAAAATTTAGAAGATCGAAGTCGCATTGTTATTAATGATAACCAAGATCGTCAGTTGCTTGCGAACCTTTTCAGCAGGCCATTTATAAAACTCGTATCGATTCCAATTACTTCAACAACCAATGACTCTCGATCGATGCCAGCTATATTATATATCGAGCACGACTTAGATGAGACTCAAGTTGAAGTCTTTCTGGAGTTTGTTTCAGACAGATTGCAGCCCCTTAAAATTTCATTAGATAGAATTCTATTGGACTATCAATTGAGATTTACGAGCTATCAATGGGAATCTACATTTGATGGGTTAAGTGACCCTATTGCAATTGTAAATGACCAGTTTGAGTTGATTCGATCTAATCAACAATTCGACAAAAACAATGGCAATAAAAACTGTTATGTTCATTTTTCGAATAGGTCAGAAAAATGCGTGGGATGCCCTGTTCCTGAAGTTCTTGAAAGTCGTGAGCCAAAAACTGGTAAGGTTCGTAGGGGTGACTCCTATTACGAAGTACATTCTTATCCCATTCAGCTCTATGATAACGAGCTTCCAACAGTAGTGATTAATCATTATGTAGACACGACTCAGTCTATTGCCCTTAGAGGTAAGGTTATTCAAAACGAAAAGATGGCCGCCGTTGGGTTACTAGCTGGTAATATTGCCCACGAGTTAAACAATCCATTGACGGGAATTAGGTCTCTATCTCAGGTTCTATTAAGTGAAGTTGATGATGATCAGTTAAAGGAAGATTTAAAGGAAATTGAATCTGCGTCACGACGTTGCCAGGGAATTATCGATAATTTGCTGAGTTTCTCAACCCCGGGCAAAGATGCCGTAAGGGTTCAAATTGACCTCAGTGAAGTTGTAACTAAAACTCTACCGATGTTGAAAACAGCTATGAGGGAACATAACTGTGATGTGGCATTGAGTGACGAAGTTCTTTCAGTAGATATTGAGTTGCATTTGTTTCAGCAGGTTGTTTTTAATTTGGTTAACAATGCCTGCCAGGCCATGGAAGAGGGTGGGCAGTTAAAAATTAAAACAGAAGCAGACAGGGGTTTTGCAAAACTTTCTATTATTGATAATGGGCCTGGAATTCCTCCAAGTGTTTTAACTCAAATCTTTGAACCATTCTTCACTACAAAAGAAGAAGGCAAGGGTACTGGCCTTGGATTAAGTATGAGTAAGTCAGTTGTTGAGAGTTTTGGTGGGCATATCGAGGTAAATTCAACGGCGGGAGAGGGTACTGTTTTTTCAGTTTTTCTTCCGCTAGAAAAGTAAGAACTTTATGAAGGTATTAATTGTAGATGATGAGCAGTTGGTGAGGCGATCTCTGTCGAGAGCTTTTAAGTTAAAGAGCTTTGAAATCGATGAAGCTGTGGACGGTAAAGAAGGTCTCGAAAAGTGGAAGTCTAAAAAATATGATTTAGTCGTATTAGATGTACTTATGCCGGGTCTAAGTGGACCAGAGGTTGTCTCAGAACGAGGCCCACAGGAGGATTCTAAGGTTATTCTTATCTCTGCTTACTCGGGAGAGCACTCTATATCCAATGAGAACCAGCAGCCTGGAATCGACTTATTTATACCCAAGCCTTTTGATGATATATTTCAAGTAGTAGATCAGATGATAAAGGTTTTAGATGTCGAACAACAATGACTCAAAAAAAGACGTCGTCGTCAAAAAAGTAAAGCCCTATCCTTTCGGTGTAGATTTCGAAGGGCACGGGGGCGAGCGTAGACGTTTCGAAATTCTAGAATTAAATTTGAAGGGACTTATCGTTAATACCCAAGATGAGCTGATTTCTGCCGGAGATCAGTTTTTGATTAGCTTTGATCTGCCAGCGCTAAAGTATCGAGTTCAAGAATACGTCACGGTTATGAAGACTTACGATCAAGTGCTTAGTGGTCCAAAGAGTGATAGTAGTGAATCCACTCGTCATCTGGCTGAAGTCCAATTTACAGACCTTTCAGACTTGGGGCGTAGAAAAATAATTACTTTTCTTGTTGCCATCAAGGCCCCTGGTTTTCGATAAATAAGACATGAGAATCATAGCGGGCAAGTATCGCGGTAGAAAATTAGTTTCATTTGATGCAGACCATATTCGGCCAACAACTGATCGAGTAAAAGAGTCCTTGTTCAACAGTATTCAGTTTGATTTAGAGGATTCTAGGGTTCTAGATTTGTTCGCGGGAACTGGAAATCTGTCTCTGGAGTCTCTTTCTCGTGGGGCATCCTCGGTGACCACTGTAGAGACAAATCCAAAATCGATTGCAATCATCAATAAAAATAAAGAGTTACTGAAGGTTGGAAGTGAAATGCTGCTCCACAAACAGGATGTTTTCAAGTTTCTCAAGACATACTCGGGAGAGCCTTTTGGAGTGATCCTGATAGATCCACCGTTCACCGAGAAGTATGGGGACCGAGTGATGCAGGAGCTTTCAAAAAGTGGCGTCTATGATCGTGCGTCATTGGTGGCTATTGAAACCTCAAAGTCAGAAGCCTTTGCTGACACCTATGAACCTTTTGTGATAAAAAAACAGAAGAATTTTGGAGATAAGATTCTTACTATCTTTGAGATAAAGAACTAATTCTTTTTTCAAAATTTTTAACATCAAATTATCAGAATAGGTGGCCCTTATGTTGTCGCAACTTGTCTCAGAATTAAAGCCTTCTCCTACTTTAGCTCTCGCTTCAAAGGCCAAAGAACTAAAAGCTCAGGGTCATGATGTCATCTCTCTTACTGTTGGTGAGCCCGACTGGGAAACCTATGCCAAAGCCAAAGAAGCTGGTAAGGAGGCTATCGAAAGTGGGCAGACGAGATATACTCCTGCATCTGGAACTCCTGAGTTGCGAAAAGCCATCGCAGGAATGATCAACTCTCAAATTGGAACCGATTATGAGTTTACTCAAGTCACAGTTACCAGTGGTGCAAAATTTATTTTATTCTCAGCCCTTTCAACTTTATTAGATCCGGAAGATGAGATCATTATTCCAGCGCCTTATTGGGTTAGCTACACCGCAATGGCAAATTTGTGTCGTGCTAAATCAGTAATTGTAGAGGGTCAGGAAGCCAATGGTTTTAAAATTACCGCCGATCAATTTAAAACTGCAATTACAGACAAGACGAAAGTGTTTCTTTTGAATTCTCCTTCGAATCCAACGGGAATGGTTTATTCTAAACAAGAGTTGAGCGAGATCGCTGAAGTTTTAAAAGCTAACCCTAAAGTGGTTGTCTTGAGCGATGATATTTATAATCAACTTTCATTTAATGAAGATAAGTTTGCTCCTCATTTACTCCAAGTTGCTCCTGAATTAAAAGATAGAGTCGTGTGCGTGAATGGAGTTTCCAAAGCTTATGCGATGACAGGTTGGAGAATTGGTTGGGCTACAGGGCCTAAGGAAATCATTAGTGGTATGACGAACTTTCAAAGTCAGGCCTTGGGATGTTCTTCAAGCGTCTCTCAAGCGGCTTCTTTGGCGGCAATTCAATATACTCAAAACGATATTAACCTTGCGCTTGAGACTTTAAGTCAGAGAAGAAATTTTGGGCTTGAATGCCTAAACGAGGTCGATGGTTTTGATTTGCAGACTCCGGAAGGCGCTTTTTATTTTTGGGTTTCCATAAAAGACGTTCTTGCAAAGTCTGGGTTAGAGGACTCGCGCGCTTACTCTCAAAAGCTTCTCGAAGAGCACAATGTGGTGGTGGTACCTGGACAAGAGTTTGGTATGGACGGATTTATTCGGTTGAGTTATGCGGTTCCAAACGAGAGTATGAAGCAAGCCGCTGATCGGTTTTCTGAATTCCATAAAAATATTATGAAATAACTGAAATTCTTCTGGAACTCAGTCTAGTCTTTGTCGGTCTTGGACCTTCGTCTGCTTGTGTCAATGTGAGCCAAGTTTTAAACTGTACTCAGGGCTAATTACCCTTTTGTAATTGGCAGGAGACTGAGTTTGGAAATCATTAATATCGTTCACTTTTTTATAGAGTTGTGTTTGTTAGTAGCAATCTTTGTCGTTGCGACTAAAGCCTTTAGAAAACAAAAAGATGACCCCAGAATTTCGAGTGCTCTCCAATTACTTCAAAGTAAAATTGCAGTATTAGAAGATCTATCTGATCGCACGGACCAGCAGGTGAATCAACTCGTTAGATTGATGGAAGCGAAATCAAAAGAAGTTCAGCAGAAAATAGGACTCGCTGAAAAGCATATTGAGTTGATCAAGCAATCTATGGATAAATCTCTAGAAGTGGCGAAAATTTTTGAAGATAAAATACCCCATGAGGAAATCATTGATAGGCAAACCACTTACGAATATGTGAAAGCCGCAAGGCTTGCCCATCAAGGAATGAGTTTAGATGAAATCGCTAAGCATGTTTCAATTCCCAGAGGTGAGTTAGAAATTTTATCTAAGGTTAATCGAGAGCAGTTGGTGTTTACAGATGAAACTATTCCGGACTGGGCGATTCAGAGATTCAAAAAAGAAGAAAGCAAATACATAAAAGAACTTGAGTCAGTAAGTCAGCAAGCCAATGTTGAGCAAGCAGAGAGTTCTATTTCTATGCGTGCATTTGACAGCCCTCAAGTGGATGAAGCTTCACTAGAGTCTTTAAGTGAGCAATTCAAAGAAGCTTGTCAGAGATTTGCTGATGAACACAATCCAACTCAGCAGACTAAAGAAAGTGATATTTCTGAAAGAGTAAAGTCACTAACTGGAGAGATTACTGAGTCTTTAGGGCAATTTTTACGATCTGAATCTAAACCGGCAGTTCCAGCAAATACAGCTAAAGATGAGTTGCTTCCGATGCCCGAGGAGCTGGATTTAGATGCAATAAAGACCGCTAATGTGGCGCAAAATAAGATTCAAACAGAAACTCTGAATCAGCCTACTGAAAAGTCTGCTAAGATTAATAAACAAGATGAACCTGTGGTTCGGAAAGTAGTGTTTCCTAACTTAGATATGAAACCTTAGTAGTATGGCTTGGCAAAAAAAGAAGAACATTAAGAAACTCAATTTGGGTGATATCATCACGGTTAAAGTCGTTGATCGACTTCAAGCGGATCAATTTATCATTAGCATCGCAGGTGACTTACTTACGGTGAAACTCGAGGGAGTGGACGAAATTAAAGTTGGAGATATGGTTACCCTGAGAGTGACCAAAACGACTCCATTGGAGTTCAAGATTTTTAAAATGTCTCCACTTGGACCTGGCTCTTTTAATCGCTTTGCCTGAGCCACAAACCCTCGACTTCATAAATCGTTTGTTTTTCTTTTTCCACTCCTAAAAGAGTCCATAAAATAACAATAATTGCCAATGTTATATAGGCCGGCCCGTAGAATGCGTACTGAGACTATATGAAGCTAGACAAGACTGGCGCACTATTTGCCTAGATCATTTCCATGATTTCTCTTCAAGATATAGCAAGAATTC
>CAZFYV010000199.1:5668-7383 GCA_964523195.1 uncultured Pseudobdellovibrionaceae bacterium | reverse complement strand
AAGAGCAAGGATATGACAAAGTCTTTATAGATCGATTTGCTCAGACCTGGGGTCATACTTCTGACTATGGCCATGAGTTAATAGCGGATCAAGTTTTGCCAACAGTTGTAGAAGTTTTAGAATCCCGCAAAAACAGGTAGTACCAGAAAAAATAAGTGTAATTACAGAAAATAATTGTCACCCAAATATCTAGAAAACCTCTAAGTATTTGTATGTATTGGGATATATTAATTTGAATTATCTATATAGGTTCACGATATTTCACGGCTAAAAAAATAAAATATGCAAGCGAAGAGATTTGTTTTACATACTTCTCCAATAAAAGCCCCCCACGGCTGTTAAAAAGGAGTAGATATGAAATCTTTTAAAATGGGTTTAGGAGTCTTGATTCTTTTAATTATGACTGCAAGCCAAAGTGTTCTCGCTGAAAAGGCAACGATTGTTGTCGGTGAAGACCCAGAACAAAATTTAGCTGTACGAATTGTGGAAAAAGAAGTTGCCGGTGAAACAATGGTGACCTACGAGCGCTGCAAGGCTGTAAAAAGTGATGAGAGTCTCAGTGTTTCTGACTGTCAGTTTCGTGGTCGACCAGAAGGCTACTCAATGTCAGAGTTGGCCCAGAGAACGCAAGAATTATCCAATAAAGCAGAGGTCGATAAAATTTTGGACTGGGCCATCGTGCTAGTTCCAGTTTTTATTGGTGGATATGTTGGAGATAAAATTGGAAAAGCCATGGCTCCCAAGTTTAGTTTGGAAAACGCTGTGACAATGGCTGATGATGCCGGTGGTGACGCCCTTTCTGGGTTAATTGCGGGATCTCTTGTGGAAGGTGTTCAAACGGGTCTGCAGACTCTGAAATACAGAGCCATTGGTTTAGCCGTTGGTAGTACAGCAGGTGCTGCTATTGGTGGAACCTATCTTGTGTTCTATGATCAAGATAAAGATGCAGATGCCATGGAAGTTTTAGATAGTGAAGTTCGAGTTGATGTTGATGTTCTTAAGTACGATGGAGATATGCTCGATTACCTAGCTTCAGTAAATTACGCGCTAATGTTCTAGTTGATGTTTAGGAGCCCTGTATTTGGGCTCCGTTTTTTTTCAATCTTTATCAAAGTTGTATTTATGAAATGGTCGACACTAATTCTTTTGTTTTTAGCTCTTTTGATCCTTCCTTCGGAAAGCTTTGCCTCTAAGGTTAAGCCCCATTTTGTGTGGTTGGAAGTGGAGCATAGTGAAGACCAATTGATTTATTTTAAAGAATGTTCGGAATTTGGTTGTAAAAATCTAGGTTACAAAGGTGGCTATACCCAGGATGAGATCGAGAGAATTTTCGCTTACTCGGAATATCTCACTCGAGCTAAAAAGATGAGAAACCGTGTTCTGGCAGCCGGGGTCGGCGTGCTAGCAACTCTCACAGTAGGTGCCGGTTGGGCAGTTGTTGGTTCACTCATGTCTGTCGGAGCCTATATTGCCACAGAGAATCTTTTTAAATTTGATCATGGTAACGTTCCGAATTTGCTCAAACAGGGGTTGCTTTCAGAGGGCGAGTTTGAGCTGACTTACACAGGGTATCTTGAACTCAGATCTGGGTTAGTGGAGTTACTTTTAAAGTGGGAGCGAGGATATTCGCCAGTTCGCGCGCTCAAGCTAGAGAAATTGAATTTGATTTCTGTAGACTGTAGTTCGTCTTTTTTAAAAGGGGAAATTAGTTGGAG
>CAZFYV010000199.1:0-5629 GCA_964523195.1 uncultured Pseudobdellovibrionaceae bacterium | reverse complement strand
GTTAGAAACGGGAGATTTTAAAAACGGTGAAGTTCAGATAATGATTCCTACAAAACTTCGATCTCATGGCTTAAAAGAAAATTTGAGTGAGTACTGGTTAAAAATAGAGTCCGGAAAAGTTGTAGCGGCTAAGGTACCAGGGCCTCTACTAGGCAAGCCTACAGGCTGGATCGATGCTTTGGCCGTGGAGCACAGTGTTTCGAACTTTAATGGTTTTCTCGATCGTTTTTATTTTAAGCGTTTTGATGAGCGATTTACCGAGAGATTTAGGTACCTTTTACCCGTTATGGCTTGGTTTAACCAATCTAGAAATCAATTGCAGCTAGATTGTGGAGAGGCCATGAGTTTTAATTAAAATTTTCCCGTCATTTCTGTTCGTCTAAGATTTATACGATATTTTTCGGCATCATAGGTATCGATATAGTTAGGTACGCCATCTACGATTTTATCAATGTGATTGTTTTCATCATAGGTATCGTTGAAGTTGCCTGAATCAAAGTATTGATCAGTAAACTGAATATCGTGATAACAATAATCTTCAGGCTTTTCGGTCGTCTGATTAGGGTTTCTTAGCCAAACCGTACTGCCATTTTGAGCGCTTTCGTCGAGTTTTAATTCGTTATTTATTTTTAATTCATAAGATCCATCAAAGTGAGATTCAAATTCGAACTCAGAATTAAAGTGAATACCGGGGAAATTTCTTTCAGGAAGGGTGTCTTTTAAATTAAATTTAATTTTAAAGGGTCCTGCGATCTGGTGGATAAACCAAACCCAGACGCGAATTTCATTTCGAGTTTGTTCCTTGATGATTTCTGAAACAGGTCTATCAGAGGGCATTCCTTCAGGTTCGGGCTTATTAGCAAACTCAAGGTAAGGAACATCCATCTTCAGGGTAATATTCTGAAAAATCTCTGGATATCGGTCTTCATGTTCCTGAAAGATCCAAAAACAACCCTTATCTCGGACTGGGTAATTTTGGAAAAACTCACCATTGAAGTCAAAATTCTTTTTGTCTTTAAACTCAAAGTATTCAACAGTATCGCGAATCCCTGTCGATCCAGAATAGAAATAATTAAACAAGTCTAAATAAAGATGGGTGAGTTTGTGTCTAAGGTTGCGATTTATATAAGTTGAATGAGCATTTGTGCTAACAAAGTCGAGTAAGATATGCCCAACAGGGTCCAAGCCGAAAGTATCTCTATAAACATCCAGGGCCGTCCCAGGTGTAACTCCCGCCGGTCTGTAATTCGCAGAAACGTCAGGAAGGTATTTTCTGTTTTTGTACAAAAAATAGAGGCTAACAAGCCAGTCGATTTGATTTTCCTTTGGGTAGCCCGTAATCCAATTGGCAACGGTCCAGATTCCGCCCTTCCAACAGTTCTTTAAAAAGTCTTCCGCCATTTCGACGGTTTGACCTTTTTCAATGAGTTCTAATATCTTTGGGCTTCCACTTTCGATTCCAATAGACAATAGATCGTATCCCACTTTACTCGCTGTCATCATTAAGTCTTCATCCATATCAGAATGAACTCTGGAGTAGCCAGCAATTCGCAATTTCGGAAGAGTACCCTTATCAACTTCCTCATTGAGTGCATAGACTAATTTTCTAAAGTGAATCAAGGATCCATTTACAAGTGAATCGACGAAGGTAAAATTCTTGATCTTATATCTATTGTAGAGACTTAAAATCTCATCTTTTAGGGCCGGACCTTTTTTAAATCTGTAAACCCTTGTTTCTGAGCAAAATGTACATTTAAAAGTGCAACCCCTTGAACCCTGAATCGGAAGTTGAACTTCACCTTTATGCTGAAAAGGAGCATAGCTATCTAAGTTGAGGCCATCCCAGTTTGCTGGAGGAATAGAATTGAGATCCCTAATTGCAGGTCGTGCTCCAGAAAACTTGGCTTCCCCTTCTTGATCTAAAGTCCACGCTCCTTGAATTTCTGAATAGGGAGTATTGTTTGTATAAGCATTTATGGCATCTTCAAAGACACCTTCCCCTTCAATAGAGCAGCCTAGATCGACCCACTCTCTAAGAGTCTCTCCACATTTATACCCACCTTTGGTATCATTCCAGCAGTAAGGCCCACCGTAATAGATATGAATATCGGGATTGAGTTCCTTGACTCGTTTGGCGATGAGATCTGTAGCTAAAACATTGCTGTAGAAAAGAGTGAAGGTAATGATATCAAACTTTGCCATTTCCTCGGCGATAATCCACCAGAGTTTTTCGAATTTTGGCAAAACCTCTTTATTAAAAATTTCTTCATTGGTCCATCGAACTGCACTGCCAGAGCCCCAGTATTGGTGATATTCATCTTCGCTTTCGTGCCAGCGCAGTTTTGCAGAGAGCATATTGATATCGAATTGTTTGAATTCACAACCCAAATTGCTGGCCACCGCTGCCAATAGCCCAAGACTCAATGGCGGAGTCTCAAGAGACCATGCTGGGGCAATGCAAAGTGCTATCTTTGGCTTTTGTGATTCTGATGAATTCTGACTCAACAAATATCCTCTCAATCAAAACTAGGTATAACGCTAGTATGTTGCGCTTATCTTGGCAATTTCCTCTTTAATTCTAGCTGAATTTTTTAGGATTTAAATTAGTATCGATTTACGCAATTTCTCCGGTTGCGAGAGGTGAATTGCTTCAAACTGAGATAGAAATTGTGAATGAGCACAAAAATAGGGCTCTAAACCTTCTAGATTGGCCCTGGATTGTGAGGTCTTCTTAACTTTATTTGGAAGACCTAAATAGCTATAATAAGGAAGTAATTCGCGAAAAAATATGGCGCTTAGTCATTCGTGAATAAAGTAGAACGTTGGTTGGAAAATGAAAGCAAATTGGTCTTTAAAAAGGAATCTTCATGCTTACAGTAAGTTGATCTTGCTGGGGCCTCTTTTTGCTTTTTTGATCTCTTGCGGTGGTCAACCAGGTGAAGACGCCGAGGATATCCCTGCAATTCTTCCAACTCCGAGCAGTCCAGATATTACGAGTCACCAATCTCCACATTATAGTAATGATCCCAATATTACTCTTGCCGGAAACTGCGATGCTGGAACTCGGATTTCTTTAGCGAGTGATGGATTTAGTTTCGAAACGGATTGCCAAAATTCCACTTACAGCTTTTCTTTTAATGCAACGACTGATGGTCAATACACCTATACAGTAACTTCCACCAATGAGTTTAGTCAGTCCTCAAGTGTTTCAATGGTATGGGTGCTCGATCGGGTCGCTCCAAACGATATTGTGATTTCTGATCCTGCCGTGAATCCTTTTGTTTCTCCCGGTGGCGAGGTGACATTCCAGGGAAGTTGTGAGGATGAGGCGAAGGTCTTTGTAACTGATACCAGTACGAGTGACGTGAGCGAGCTTAATTGTTCTGGTGGATCTTTTTCTTATACGTCAGCTACAAAAACGACAGACGGTAATTACGATTTTAGTTTTCTACAAGAAGATTTGTCAGGAAATCAATCGACTCCCGTATCCCACAGGTGGACTCGGGATTCTTCAATACCAATTTCTCCAGTGGTATCAGCTCCGGCGGTCAGTCCCTTTTATACAAATGTTAGTCCTGCCGTCATTTCGGGTTCATGTCTACCCCAACACCGAGTAGATTTAGGAGGAGACTCCTCACAGCAAATGAATTGTAATGGTTCAAACCAGTATTCATTTAATGTGAGTTTAGCGACTGAAACGGCCTACAACTATACTCTCATTCAATCAAATTTGGCTGGCACTTCATCAAACCCTTCTAATGTCCAAGTCATTTATGATATTTCTCCACCCAACGCGCCAACAGTGGATAATCCTGGTGCAAGTCCATATGTGACGGCTTTGAATTCTATTAATTTCGATGGAAGCTGTGAAGACCAAGCCACGGTGAGAGTGACTGATGATTCAACTGGAGGAACACAAGACATTCTTTGTGCTGGCGGAACATATAACTATACGTCAGCCAATAAATTAACAGACGGAAGTTATCTTTTTAGAGTGATTCAGACTGATCGAGCAGGAAATGTCTCTGGAGAGACCCAATGGACTTGGGAGCGTGATACAGCTGCACCAAGTGTTCCTGTGATCCTCAATCCAAATGTTAGCCCTTATTACACTAATGTATCTAATCACGTTATTTCAGGGCAATGTGAGTTGGGTGCAACCGTTTATCTCACGGGAGATGATAGTCAAAATGACCCTTGTGTCGGTGGAGCTTTTAGTTTCAACGTTAATTTTGCGGCTGACGGTACTTTTAACTACAGTATTTACCAGCGAGACACCGCAGGTAATACTTCTTCGTCTGTGGCTCAGCAAATTGTTTTTGATCAGACGAATCCATTGGATCCCGTTGTCACTGCTCCTGGAGCATCTCCTTACGTGTCTGCAGGAAATTCTGTGAATATTCAAGGAACCTGTGAAGCCTTTGCTGTTGTTACAGTCACAGATGTTTCTTTGGGAACCAGTCAAGATGTGAGCTGTGTTGGAACGAGTTTTAGCTATACTTCAAGTAACAAAACTGTAGACGATAATTATGATTTTCAGATTAGCCAAGAAGACCGAGCGGGTAATAGCTCAGGTGCGACGGCTTGGCGATGGACAAGAGTTAGCCTTACTGAAGTGAGTATTACGAACTTAATCATGCCTGTGAATAGTACTTATGGTGTTGCTGGGGAGATCGAATTCCAAGTCCAATGGGCGGAAAATATGACCGTTTCTGGAGTTCCTCAAATTCAGTTGAATATCGGTGGATCTACTAAGAATGCTATTTATGTTTCTGGTTCCGGAACTCAATCTTTAGTCTTTCAATATATCGTTGCTGCTGGAGATAGCGATGCAGATGGTATTTCAGCTTCTAACAGCATTCAGCTTAATGGGGGTACTATTACAGGTTCTTCTACGAATCCGGGAGCAACCGATATCTCAGGTGTGTTAGGCAGCTTAACTCAAGTTTTGGTAGACACTTCCGTGAGTCCACCTGCGAAAGTAACCAATGTTGAAGCTGCGCCAACAATTGATAATACAAAGCTAGCTATTTCTTGGAATGTACCTGGAGATAATGGAACACCAATCGTCGACTATGTTGTGCAATACAGAGTCAAAGGTGAGCAAAATTGGATTACTCAGTCTCCGAATCCGACTTCAAATTCCAGTGAGCTTGATGGACTGGTAGCAAATACAGTCTATGAGTTGAGAGTGGCCGCAAACAATGGTGCTCTCGGTCCATACTCTGATGTTAATGAGGCACAAATTTTTGATATTATGGGCTTTGACCCCATTGCGTGGTTAGATGCCACAGATATTTTGGGAGATGGATCCACTCCAGCAGATGGTAGTTTGGTTAGTACTTGGGTTGATAAGACCGCCTCTGCCCAAAGTGCAACAGAAACTGATCCTGCAAAACAGCCTGTATATACCTATAATGCGCAAAATGGTCTTCCAGCTGTTCGATTTGATAATTTAGATCGTGGATTGCAAGGTACCTTTACTCGAAACAATGGTACTAACTTAACGATCATTATAGTGGGTCAGTACGACTCAGGGCCGATTGATAAGTGTATGTTCGAGTTTATTGGGCCGGGTAGCGCAAGAGCATTCTTTATCGACCGAAGATATGCTGCTAATACCTACTAC
>CAZFYV010000198.1:0-7383 GCA_964523195.1 uncultured Pseudobdellovibrionaceae bacterium | reverse complement strand
CTCTTTTAACTGAATGTTGGATAGAAAAATAAAATCTTCTAGTGTGGAGATTGTTAGCAAAATAAATAAACTATTGCTAAGTACATCAATAGGGACTTTTAGCAGACCAAAAAAACCGTGAAGTAGGGTTATCGAGAAAATTAAGCTCGTTAAAAAGATTATCGAACTCTTAAAAGATCCGTAGAAGATTTTAAAGGCGACAAAGATAAGCAAAATTATAATTAGGTTGAGCACATAAGTTTGATTGTAGCCAAGTAGAATATTGTATTGATAAACCCCTGAGCCTGACCAATGTGTTTCGATTGGTGTTTTGTAGGCTGAATTGTGTTTCTCCCAGGACTTCTCTAGATGCTTGATTCTTTCTGGATTAAAGCTTCCCAAAAAGAATCCTTCTTCTTCTGAGTTAAAATATATCTCTACTAAAAGATCATTTTTTTTGGACGTAGAAATATTATTCCAGGGGGACTGTTTTATTGAAGTGAGTGATGTGTCGACTTCTTGATCTGATTTACAATAAGTGGGTAAAACCTTTTTGGATAGAAACCGTTCCTTTGAATCTAAAGACTTTCGAAGTAAAAAAGGAGAGAAGACCTCTGCAATTTGCGGGTTATTTAGAGTTATCTGATCGATCCATGACTTTATATGGCAAAGTTCAGACTTACTGAAGGTCTCAGTACTTGGTTTGAATGCAATTTGTACTGTATTTTTAGAGAAAAATTCATCTTTGAGTACTTGAAGGCCTTTATAAGTCTTAAAGTCCTTATCGATAAGATCATCTACCGAAAATAGGGCCTGAATATTTTTAAAATACGGGGCCAAAGCTGCGATGATAAGGAACGAAAGGCATAATGTGACCCTTGCTCTTTTTGTTGCGAGCTCGAATAAAAATAGTAGTTTCCTAGCAAAGGATCTCATCATTCAGTTTAACTTTTAGTAGGTCTTTTTAAGCGTCTATAGGTTTAGTTTATACAAGACATAGTCTCTGATCACTTCATATTTTTCAGGAAGTGTTTTTCTGACAGGAGAATCCTCAGAAACATAGGCGATAAGCATTTCTTTGCACCTAGCGTGGGCCGTTGTTCTAATAACAAGTTCACCAATTTTAGCGGTAATGCCCTTTTCTTTGCATTCTGGGTTTTTTCCAAGGTAATAGACGACAAGTCTTTTGTCGGGATCAATTCTTTTAAGTCTTCTTAAGAGGAGTATCTGTCCCATTACAGGTAGTCGATAATACCATTTCGTTTTGTTTTGAAAATTTATCAACTCTTTATATGGATCCATGATGGATACGAGAAATCCCTGTTCGGTGACTTCATTAGAAACAAACCAAATGAGTTTAGGATCGACCAGTAATTTTATGGGTTCATATAAAACCAGGAATTCTTTAAAGCTTAAGGGCACAAAATCGGGCATTTTTGAAAAGCTTTGATGGAGTAAACGATGAATCACATTGAGCTCATTAAGCCATTGAGCTTTTCGAAGATTTCGAACTCGAAGTTTTTGATTATTAGTTTCGCTGAACTTTTTTCTAAGATCCTCAGTTGTAAACTTTAATGTCTGCCACCTGTGAGCTATTTCGAAATCCTCCGAGGAAAAAAGATCGTGATAGTAATCAGGGTGATGGGGTTCGTTAAAAAAAAGTGGAACGTCATCACTTCCTTTACTTTTGATTCTGTATTGATCGAAAAATGTTCCATCAATTGGAGTGCGTAGCTCAGAGACTTTGTTTTCAAGTGCAAAACTTTTAGCGACAACTAAAATTTGAGAAAAAGCCTTTTGATTATTTGCCAATTGCAAGTGACCAATGGAGATAAACTTTGCTTTGGTTTTTTGAGCAGAAATTATTGCCCCGGATAGGGGTTGGTGTTTTTGATCGTATACAATACAGGCACACCAGTGATTGCTTTGATTAAATGGAGCTTCAGGTCTGAACTTCTTTCGATAGTCTCCTAGAGACTTAAAAAGGTGGTTTAAATTATTTTTGTGAAGGTGTCTTTCCATCAACAAAAAGTCTTCAAAAAACTCGCGATCCCATTGGTCTCGAGTTTCGGTTGTTAGAACTAGTTCTGAATCGTCGGTCTGAGCATTCATTTAATGATCTAAGGGAGGGAGTAGTTTTGCGGCGTTACCACCCAAAATGAGATCGGCTTCTTTCGATGAGAAATTTCCATTGCGACGGCCTTGTTGAATTCTCTGTATTACTATGCTCATATTGTTTCCAAGAAGAGGCCAGTCACTTCCATAGATAATTCTCTCAGCGCCGATTCGGTCTACTGCATGAGTGATAGATGAAAGAGGCTGCCAAGAGCAAATGATAGAAGTGTTTTTGTGTTTTTCACAAATGCTGATAGCTTCTTCGGGTTGATTAAAATTCATATGGGCGAGTAAAAAATTAATATTTGGGAAGAGTTCAAACCACGATTCATACATTTTTATGTCACCCAGCTCAGGCCGGCGAAAAAATACGTGTGAGTTGATAATGCCTGTATGCAAAATAATATGGATACCCAGTTCATCGGCGGTTTTTAACAACTCCAAATAATGAGAACTCATGGGCTGGAGACCATCAGTGATCGGATGTATTTTAAGAAAGCGAACACCTTTTTGGTGGTAGGTTTTTAATAACTCCCCAGGACTTGTTGTATTTGGGCCAATATTTACACAAGGGAAAAGAGAAGGGTCGGTTTCACAGGTTTCTAGAACAAACTCATTGGAGATAATAGGGGGGTGAGCAACCACAAGTGATTTGCTCACCGAATTACTTTCCATGCTCTCTTTTAAATCTTCGACAGAAGATTCAATAATTAAATTTGGAACGAGAGTTAAAATACCAACTTCTTCGACTATCTGTCCCAAGGGGCCAGGTAAAAATCTCATCTGTTGCTGGGCTAGATGGGTCCAATTTTTGGTGGGTTCCAATAGCTCTCTAGACCTTTGTCGGTACTTTTGAACCATGGATGTCCATTTGGGTATTGGGTAAACATGTGTGTGAAAATCAATGATCATTCCCATGACTACTAGACTCCCATTTTTTAAATCCTTGAGTATGATTGATCCTAGTAGGTCGGGCAGAACTACGCAATTCTTAGGAATGAATGTCATAAAAATTAAGGGGTACAACTCATGAGAAACCTAGTCCTTTTTATGTCCATGATTTTGATCTGTGGACTCAGCTATGGAGCTTCCAAGTCGCGCAAGAACGTTAAGGGAGCTAAATATACTCCATTTGCCAAGCACGATTACCGAGGCAAGACGAAATGGACGACGATAAAAGAGCATAAAAAGGATAAGCGTGCAGCCAAGAGGCGAGCTAAAAAGAGACGTCCAGCGTCCTTGGACGAGGGAATGATGTCTGAGCCTTATAAGGAGTTTAGAGATAAGGTTTTAGGAGCTGACACTCCTCAAAAGCTCCATGCTCTCCTCATTAAAGCTCGAGTTGAATTCGATTATGTTGAGCAATACGCCAAAGACCATAGCGGAAATTACCCTGAGGACTGGCCAGGTGATAAAAGATTTTTTGTGGCTCAGATCATCCCAGTGATCGCCAGTCGATCTCTTTATTATCGCTTGAAACCACTTTTGGAGTTCCATAATAGAGATAAGAAAAACGAAGGGCTCGTTCATTCAATGACTGTGACCTTTGCGAGAAATGTAGCTGCCGGTGTAGATCTGATGCTTCCATATGATCATACCAAAGCGGCTTTCAAGTATATCTCTGAGCCATTCTATATCGCGCCAGATAGCCCTATGTGGAGTGCGGTGGATGCAGTGATTGACAAGTACGCAAAAGGTACGGCCGATGATAAAAAGAGTCGTAAGGCTGACCTTAGGGCTCAGGAATTACAGGAAGCCAGAAGAACTTTTGTAACAGCTTTTGATGTTCAAGATTTTATGCGCAACGAAACTTACAGGCTTCTGCAAGACTGTGAGCGTCGGGTAAAAGATATAGATATGAGCGCTTCCAATTTTGTTTGGGACAATAAATTTGTGTTTGGTTACGACTACGATAACCCTCAAGGTGTAGACCCACTTGATCGCTTTCGTAGAGTTGGAGAGCGTGAGCAGAATGCAGTTGTTGCCAGTGTTAATGCTGGTATGGCAGCGGTCCTTGGGGCTACAGCTTACAATGCGGATGGCATGATCGAGATCATGAATGCCATAGGAGAGAAGTTGGGTGTGGATGCCGTCATTCCAGGTATCACTCGATTTAGAGGAGTTGATCCAGAGGGACTAGCAGCACTTGATCGATATAGATTTCCGATTGAATACAAAGGGAACACTCGTTTCGCTCAACTTAAAAAAGACAATGAATATACTGTCGATAAAAGTGGCCCAAATGCTGAACAACTTTCACGCGTAGATTTAGCCCAAGCATTTTTACATGTGAGAGAAGCGGTAATGAAAACAGATCTTGTTCGGTTGGAAGTTGATAGAAGGGGAGCCGAGCCTCAGGTTATGTTGGATCCTGCGATCTTTACAGCTTTCAGAAGAGTCAATGCTTTGGGCATGGGCCATATAAACCAAATGTTTGCTCCTGAGAGTGGTGCTTGTGTCGCTGTTATTGAGCAACTCAAGGGTCATCTTACTGATAGTTCTGGAAGTTTAGAGTCGAAAGCAAGTCGAGTCTTAGAACTCAATAGCGGAGTTAATAATTGTGTTGTGGAAGTTTCTAGCGCCACTTCAGGAAAAAAAGTGAAAGCTAATGTATTAAAGATGTATATTTCTCCAGTTGATGACTTGAGACTCTTTATGCCTGGAGCAAAACGTGTCGGTGGAGTCATGCAGTTTCAAGAAAGTGCTTTCGTCAATAGTTACCCTTCTGATTCTGCGAATTCTTGTTCTAGTGGAGATAACAATAAAACCTGTAGAAGATCTATTGCTGGTGAAACGGTAGAGTTTAGAAATTATCACCGTGGAGCTGCGAAGTCTTGGTCGATCCCGGTTTATCAAACCTATTTTCCAGATGTTTCGTCTAATGACGATCTAAAACTCGCAAACAGAGTTCTATCTCAAACTTGGGGTGGTTGGGTTCTTGGCGGACCACTTGCTGGATTTATGCTTTAAAATTATTTTGGGCTACATTAAGTAGCCCTTGAGATTCAAAAGGATTTTGAAATATGCCATATTTGATTGGAGCCGCACCTGGATCAACTCAACAATGGGGATCTAAAGCTGCGAATCTTCATCGCTTGTGGCGTCAGGGCTTTCGAGTCCCGCCAGGATTTGTCTTGCTTGCTGGTGAGTCTATTCCAGAAAGAAATGTGCTAGAAAATCTGATTCGTTCAATTGGTGGTTTTCCCATTGCTGTAAGATCCAGCGCGATTGGTGAAGATGGTTCTACTTTTAGTTTTGCAGGTCAATTTGAGTCAGTTTTAAATATAAAATCTTTAGAAGATTTCTATTCTGCAGTAGCAGCGGTGAGAGCAAGTGTCACCAATGAACGAGCAATTCAATACAGAGATTCAGTTTCTGATTCTGATTCAGGTACGGAGATGAATGTTCTCGTGCAGCCCATGATTAGCGCTATTTACTCCGGCGTATGCTTTACGATGAATCCCACCAACGGTTTCGAGGAAGAATTTGTTGTGGAGCTTTGTACGGGGCTCGGTGATAAGCTCGTTTCTGGAAAGGTGGCTCCGCTTCAATACATTTACAATTGGCAAACTAAACAGGTCGTACATTCTCCACCTGATTCAGAATCTCAAATAGCAACTCATTTACTAGAGAGAATTGTGCAGATTGGTTTAAAAATTCAGGCTGAGTTTAAGCATCCTCAAGATATTGAATTTTGTATTGGTGAAGATCAGCAAGTTTGGGTTTTACAGTCTCGGCCAATCACAAGTTATCAGCCTAGAAAAGATACGGACGACCTAACAACCGCTGATTTTAGAGACGGAGGAGTCAGTGCTCGAGCCTGCACTCCGTTAATGGCCTCAATATATGGTAAACATTTCTCTCAGTCTATGCAGAATTACGCAGTCCGAATTGGTTTGTTGGAAGCAAAAAAAACAGTGGATCGACCACTTAGTTGGTTTCAAACCTACTATGGTCGCCCTTATTGGAATGCTAGTACCGTAAAGAAGCTCATGTCTAAAGTTCCCGGCTTCGATGAGCGTAGCTTCGATGAGGATCTAGGAATAGTAAAGGAGTACGCTGAGACAGAGAATTTAAGGCTTCCAATGAATCCTAAGACTGTCTTCAGAGGGCTTAAGCAGTTCCTTCTATTAGAGAGAGAGTTTCGTCGAAACATTTCGAGATTGAGTCGTCTAAAGGATGATATGGACGAGTGGATTGATGACAACTTTGAGATGCTTCATAGCCTCTCGGATCTTGAAGACCATCAGTTCAGCGAGTTCTTTTTAGACTTCTTTGAAAATACACAGAGTCGCCTCGAAAGAACCTATTTTTATTCGGTTTACAATAATACGAATGCACAGATGGCTTTTAATGAGTTGATCAAGTTGATTGAGAAGCACTTGGGTATAAAAATTCGAAAACAAGATCTGTTAACAGATATCGCTGAAATTTCTCACCTAGGCTTTAATGATTCTCTCCGAAAATTACATCAAACCTTGAGTAAAAATGGTCTAGAATCAATTGTTTTTCAAAAACACTTTGAGAAGTTTCTTCATGACTTCGGGTTTCATTGTGAAGCAGAGTTTGATTTAACAGTTCCTCGCTTAGCCGAGGATAAAGTTCACGCATTGAACTTCGTATTGAATAGTTATGAGTCCTTTAGCAAATTTGAAAAGGAAGAGCTCAAGGCCTCATCAGTATTTGTTTCTGAATACCGTGGGGTTCAAAAGAAACTCAGATCACAATGGAACCCAATATCGCATATTTATAGTTTACTTTTTAAATCTCAAGTCAAACGTGTAAGAAGTTTTATCAAGTGGAAAGAGAGAGTTCGAGAAGTTTCAACGAAGGGTTATTATTTCTCTAGATTACTAATGCTCGAGTTAGGGCGTAGGTTTGTTGAATCTGGTAAGATTAAGAATTGTGAAGATATATTCTTTTTAGAATACAAAGAAGCAAGAGGTCTTCTCACAGGACAGCCGAGTATTCCTTTTCACCTTATCGAGTCTCGCCGAAACCACTACCTTGCCTATAAGGAATTTGATGCTCCTATGGAGCTCTATGGTCAAATTACTCCTCTTGATTCTACTGATGTTGAGAATGCTGAGTCTGGAAGTTTTGAGGGGTTACCTTGTAGCGGTGGTCTTGTGCGAGGGCGAATTAAGGTTATTTCTTCAATTGCTGAGATTGCAACACTAAAGCGTGGAGATATTCTTGTTACGAAATTTACAGACCCAGGTTGGACTCCTGCTCTTGGAATAGTTTCAGGTGTAGTTACAGAAGTGGGTGGAATACTATCTCATGCAG
>CAZFYV010000197.1:525-7385 GCA_964523195.1 uncultured Pseudobdellovibrionaceae bacterium | reverse complement strand
TTCCCATTCCAGATGGAGTAGACTTTCGAATGCCAGAAATGGAAAGTAACGACGACGTTATCCATCTAAGGTTTAATAAAAACTAGGTGTAGTAAGTCTCTTTATACCTTAGTCACAAATTCAGAGCAGGACATTAAAAGGCTATTCGCAATGGGAAGATAGGTCTTTTGAACTCGTATTATTGTTGGGAGCTGGTGTTGGTGTAGGCGCAGGAGGCCCTGAAGGTATCTCACTCGCATTATTAACGACCACCACATCAGCACAAGAGTAATAGTTTCTTGGGTTTGCTGGATCTTCAGTCATGACTTGAATCATTTGAATTGTACAGCTCGTGCAAGCCTGATCGGGTAAGGTAAAAGTCGCGGAATATCTGTGAGGCAAATCATTTCTATCATCTTGAGTATCTTGAACAACTCCCAAACTTTGCCAAGTTTGTTCATTATCGTAAGAAATACTAAACTCATACCTGCCAGGATGCTGAATCGTCTCTTCCCAATTAATCGTAAGCTGAGAGCCACGGATAAGATAAGTGGGATTATTAGTTGGAGCGACCCCACCACAGGGAGCCGTCTTCAATCCAGGATTATCATTTCTAGGAGGCAAATTACCATTAGGCATAAGTCGAGCATGACCGTAGACCGTCACAGTAAAAACAGACAATAAAATGAAACTCAAAAAAGACCTCATCATATTTGCCTCTCTAAACAAGTCTTTACCACATTAGCCATAGCCTCTTGAATGGAAGCGCCCTCTGCTCGAAAAATAGTTTTTTCATTATGAAGGACCATAAGATTAGAGCATTCAATCTCTGAGTAGTTATAGGCACTACCCTCTTCAAAGAATTTTGGATCTTCTGAAGTTATCATAGTTTTCGTAGAAAAATTTCGAGTTTTAACAGGAACACATCCGTGTCCAAGACCATTAACGTGAACGCATTGTTCAGATGAATTTTCGCCATCGTCAACATAAGGAGAAAACACTCGCATTTCACAGCTATAGAAATCATGATTCGAGCAATGAGTATTTGCTTTGAACTTCATCATTTGAAGGGAGGCTTTCACGGACGGTGAACAAGACAAGGATTCAGTCACCTTTATTTCAGATGAACAGTTTTGAAAGAAAACTATACAAAGAATTGCACATAGCCCTAATATGACCTTACCCATACTTAATAAGTTTAGCTAAGAGAAGCCTAAATAACCCGATTTATTCCATTTTAAAGTACATCAATTGTGTAAAGCCTTTAAACATAGGGAGTTACAGCCTTGATTGAATTCAGCTTTTTGGACACCCTACTCTTATTAAATGTGAGAGTTTTTTTACAAGAATTATCAATTTGAGACACTTTGATGTGAGATAATAGAGTTATGATAGATCTCGAAAACCCTAAATGGGAAGACATAAAGAAGTATTTAAAACGCGCCGGAAAAGAAATCCTCGCCGTTGCAGAGGCAGCATTTGAAACCTGGAGAGATCCTGAAACTCCCGATTCCATAAAACTCGCACTAGCAGGTGGCCTTGCCTACCTGATTCTTCCCACCGATGCCATACCTGATTTTTTGCCAATGGGATTCACCGATGACCTGACTTTGCTTTCTGGACTAATAGTCCTTGCGGGAACTATCGGCAAAAAGCACTTAGCAGAATGTCGAATCAAAAGAGGACTCGATCACCAAGGAATCGACTGAGCGTCGTAGGAAAAAAACTGACCTGAGTCAGAAGACTTAGCTTTCATTGCAAAGTCGATCATTCCACTGGCGGATTTAGCGGTTGTAATCAATGCGTTTGGGCCACCCATATCGGTTTGAACCCAACCCGGATGCATAGCAACCGACACTACTTTATCATCGTCTTTTGAAAGAGAACGGATAAACATATTCACTGCCGCTTTTGACATACGGTAAGCATAAGCTCTTCCACTTGTGTTGTCAGATAGCGAACCCATTTTAGATGTGGTCAGAATATGCTTTGGAGACTCAGCATTTAAAAGATTATCGCGACAGGCCTGATAGACGCGAATGGGTCCAAGAGTATTAATATTAAATGACTCTTGAATGGCATCTATATCAATAGATGGCGGCACATCAGAATGGTTCACAAGTATTCCAGCATTATTAAATAAAAAGTCGATGGGAGTATCACCAAGGCTTGCACCAAAGGCTTTAACACTTTCAGGTTTAGAAACATCGAGCGGAGAAACTGTTAAAAGCTCTTTGTAGTCTTTTGCTAAACTCAAAAGTTGATCTGCATTTTCGGGGTTTCTTGCGGTCGCAATGACATTCAATCCTTGTCCTAGAAGTTGCTGTACAATTTCAAGGCCGATTCCACGGTTAGCACCTGTCACAATTGCCGTTTTCGCCATATTTCCCCCGATCCACAATGATTGTCTCTAACAAAGCCTTGCATAGTTTATATAAGGCTGTTTTATTTCTACATATATATAGAGGAGTTATTATGAATTATGGTGAGAAAGTTTTAAAGGACCAATATCCAATTAAAATCAGACCTCGTCGTAATCGCCGGTCCGAGTCAATTCGTGGCATGGTGAGAGAAACTATTCTAACTCCCAACGATTTAATCCTTCCACTTTTCCTTATAGAAGGTACGAATCAAAAAGAAGCCATCAAAACCATGCCGGGCCAATTTCGCCTGTCATCAGATCTCATCGTTAAAGAGGCCGAAAAAGCATATAAACTCGGAATTCCTGCGGTCGCCCTTTTTCCTTCGGTAAAAGATCAATTCAAGGACTCCTTTGCCCAAGAATCTACCAACATTGAAGGACTTCTACCGACAACTGTTATGAGGCTTAAAGATAAACTACCAAACCTCACCATAATCACCGATGTGGCCATGGACCCTTATTCAAGTGATGGTCATGACGGAATCGTGAAAGACGGTAAAATTCTCAATGACCCCACTCTTACGGTTCTTGCTGAAATGGCCCTAACTCAAGCCAAAGCAGGTGCAGATATTGTTGCCCCTTCAGATATGATGGATGGAAGGGTTTCAAAACTGAGAGACTCATTAGATCGCAATGGGTACACCGATGTGGGAATACTCGCCTATTCAGCTAAATATGCTTCCGCCTTTTATGGTCCATTCAGAGATGCTTTGGATTCAGCACCAAAATTCGGAGATAAAAAGACCTACCAAATGGATCCAGCCAACAAAAAAGAAGCATTACGAGAGACCCACCTGGATATAAAAGAAGGTGCAGACATGGTTATGGTCAAACCAGCCCTCAGTTATTTGGATGTGATTTCTGAAGTAAAACGTAGATTTCACGTTCCTGTGGCTGCTTACAATGTCAGTGGTGAATATGCCATGATTAAATTTGCTGCCGAATCTGGAGCTATCGACGAGAAAAATGCTCGAGATGAGATGCTTCTTTCAATTAAGCGAGCTGGTGCGGATATGATTTTGAGTTATTTTGCGATGGATTTTGCGACCGACTTTTCAAAGTCCTAATGCATAAAGATCCAAGACCCCATTTCAATCTCAACCCTTGCTTTAAAATTAAGCAGCTTAATTTACCTTCAGTGTGCCCATTAAAACAGCACTTCCTTTTTCGACCTAAGTCGTGCACCCCTTTGTTTTAAAGGCTTTCAAAGATTCTCAATATTTTTATTTATTATCTTGGACAAAAAAAAGTTTTTTGATTTAATCATGGTGGTTGAAGTTTATAGGCAAAACAAAGTGTCAACTTAAACAGAGGTTTTATCATGGAACCAAAGATGACCGCAAAAGATGCTGCGGATTTTTTAGGTGTTTCGTTACAAGCGATTAACAAAACTCTAAAAACTAAAGATGTTAATTATAAGAAGAGTGCTAATCGGTTATTTTTCGGACACGAAACTGGTCGCACTATTTTTAACTTACCAGTTGAGCGACAAAAGATCGCCTTTCAAATCGTAAAAGGCGGAACTGGAAAAACAGCGATTGCCCTGAACTTCGCTATCAGAGCCAGTCTCTACGGATTGCGTGTTCTTTGTATCGACCTAGACCAACAGGGTAACTTGACTGATCTTCTTGGTGTCGATGGCGATGAACAAGCCTGTTTAATCGATTCAATCACAGACCCAACTGTTCAATTTAAAGATTTAATCGTTTCAGTACTCCCTGGAATTGACCTTGTACCAAGTAATTTGGACAACGCTCTTTTAGAAAACACACTAACTATTAAAAAGATTCGATTAGATCGCGTTTACTCCCAGCGAATAGCGCAAGTTGAAAACAACTATGATTTGATCGTTTTAGACTGCCCACCTGCTTTAGGCTCAAATAACGCAGCTGCTGCATTAACCGCAGATAAGGTTGTGGCAGTGGTAGACCCCGATCGAAACGCCCTCAAAGGTCTTCAATACACTCACGAGGAAGTGGCTCGCATCGGAAGTGATTTTGATCAAGAGATTCCAATTGGAATTGTTTTAAATAAATTTGATAAGCGAACGAGCTTGTCCCATGACACTCTCGAAATGCTAATCAAACACGATACGTTCGGACCAATGCTTTATAAGAGTTATGTTGGGGTGAATCAGCAGATTCCTAATGCCAACGCCAACCAGGAGACTTTGTTCGACACCCTTAGAGATTCATCGGCGAAAATGGATATTGATTTGCTAACTCGGGAAATTCTCGGGCTCGATGAAGCTTTAATTAATAGAAAGAATAAAGAAAAAGAAGGTATGCCATCAGCGGGAATGGACTCCC
Source organism: uncultured Pseudobdellovibrionaceae bacterium (assembly GCA_964523195.1). Lineage (GTDB taxonomy): Bacteria > Bdellovibrionota > Bdellovibrionia > Bdellovibrionales > JAGQZY01 > JAUHWN01. The sequence continues at coordinate 2,675 of CAZFYV010000197.1, read as the reverse complement.
CTGCCATAGGTCAAAATGACCAAATGATTTAATTTTAGGGTTTTTTTGAATGCCACGAATTGATGGGCCAGAAAAAAAGGGAATGAAACGGAAGAAGCGTCGTCGCGCCTGGGCGTCTATGGACGATATTCTTAATTCCGTAGAGCAAGGTGACAAAAACCTTGACCCTATTTCTGAGGCTTCAGACGAGGCCACAGCGAAAGATCCAGCACCCCTTAGTCCTGATACTCAAAAATTAGAAATAGACCAACCTCGTAAGGCAGGACCTGATGTTCCTAGTTCGAACCCGGAACAAACTGGGAACAAGAACCAAGAACAGACAAAAGCAACTGGAAACAAGAACTCCGAACATAAACTAGGTACAACTACTGAGAACAATAATAAAGCGTTCCCAGAACATAAACTAGGTACAGACCAGGAACGTAAACCCAGTACAGATAGGGAACAGGCTCCGGGTACAGATTCTGAGAACACTAACCAGGAACAATCTTTAGAGCGACCTATAAACAATGGTTCTAGCGACTCAGGCAAGTTTGATAGCCAGAAAAACCAGGAACGTAAACCCAGTACAGACAGGGAACATAAACTAGGTACAAACTCGGAACAAAATAAACAGGCTTTAGTCAAAGAGTTGGTTAATAAGGTCGAGCAGTTTGGCAAAAAACAAGAGCCAGCTAACCGGGAACAAACCAAGGACAATAACCAGGTACAAGTATCTGACGGTAGCGCCTCCGATATTACTTCTGAAATTGACAACGAAATTTCAAAAAAAATAGATACAGTAAATAACCAGGAACAAACTGGGAACAATATAACAAAAGTCGAACTGGGTACAAACCAGGAACAGAACTTGGAACAAACCCAGGTCAGAACCGAGAACAAATTCGGAACAGACGGGGAACAAACTGGGATCGTTCCCGGAACATTCCCGGTTCAAAACTCGGTTCAAAACCAGGTACAAAATTCTCCTAAAACTGAGAACAAGTTCCCGGAACAAACCCAGGCCCAGCAAGGGATTGAGAGCATCGAGACCCTTGAAGAAACTTACTATTTAGAGCAGAAAATATTGAGCCTTTCAGGCCATGCTGAGAACTGTTTTAGGTACATTTCTCAACGATGTTTTCAAAATAACCAAGAACCATTTGAAACGACCTATGGATTTGTTTCGAAATCTTTGGAAATCCAGATAGAGACTCTAAAGACAACACTAAAGAGACTTAAAAAGAAGAACCTTATTACCAATCAAACCCTTCGAATGGGCGGCCCAGCTGCTCGAAGGATGCTTGGTATTCCAAAGCCAGTGCTTGCTGCCTACTCAAAACTTCTTCTCCATCAGAAGGGAAGTTTAGAAACTGGGTACAAACCAGGTACTGAGACTGGGGACAAACTGGGTTCAAAACCAGGGTCAAAACTAGGTTCAGCCGGCTCTAGTAAGTTAGTTAGTAATAATAAACTACTTACTAGGGAAGGGGAGAGTGATCCTAGTTACGATAAACCAAGTTTTTCAGAACTAGATATCAGCTCTTTAAACTCTTTAGGAATTACTTCAAAACACCTTAGAGATATGGAAAACCAACGCCTTGAGCTTACACATCATCAAGTGGAAGATTTGATTGCTCGATTTGGCGTTTACGCCAGCGACCCATCGAATATGCATAATGTTCGAAACAAGGCTGCGATCTTTATTCGCATGGCTCAGATGATGGCCAAAGGTGAAGATCCTCTTCCCGATGTTAAAACTGAGGAAGATGCACTCATCGAAGCTTTTATCGCCAAGAAGATGGAGCAGCGTAAAAAGCGCAAAGAACTCGAGAAGCAAGCCTTCGATTTAGAGTTTGAGGAATGGATCGAAACTGTCGATAAGTCTAGGAAGGATGAAATTGCGCCACCTACAGCCGTCTTGACTTCGGGATCAGAAGCCCAAGCGATGATGCTGAAAAATTGGTTCAAGGAGAACCTGTGGCCAGATCGCAAGAGGGAGATCCTGGGTGAGAGTACATCTTAAATGGCTGTTAGGCCTCTTATTTGGCCTTATGCTGGCCGCAAATGTAGAAGCTAATGACAAAGACTACTGTACATCTGAGATGACGGCAGAGACGGTTGGGGCTCTTAGAGCGCCTGTAAGTTATCTTTTCGTACCCACAATTGGA
>CAZFYV010000197.1:0-515 GCA_964523195.1 uncultured Pseudobdellovibrionaceae bacterium | reverse complement strand
TATTACAAACCCCATGACCAATGGTCATTTAGCGAGTGCCATTGGAGAAACAGACTTTGCGGCAATGCAGTTTTTAAATGCCAATTGCCCAAACGATGAGCTCAATCAAAGGATTCAGGCTGCGGAAGAGGGATTAAAACTCCATAGAAGGGTCATGAGCTACCATCCTCCTGAAAATTTCACCACTGATCGGCCGATTGTGGATCAGCTCATCGCTGATAAAGAAAAGTACAAGGAAATGTTAAAAGACCTTCCAAGTCTCATAGAAAATGATTCTTGTAAAATCGAGTTAGAAAAGCTTGATTGCCATAAGACAAAGCAGCCACAGATTTGCTTTTTGCAAAAGATGCCTTCTCTCAGCAAGAGTACTGCTTGCGGTCGAATGATTGCGGAAAAGGGTTATTTTGACTTGATCGAAAGGCAGGGCGGAGCTGCTTCAAGCGGTACTCCAGCCACTCCTAATCAAGAGAACTGAGTCCAGTTGTTGTACCCAGTTAGTTCTTTGATTTCACTCA
>CAZFYV010000196.1:0-7404 GCA_964523195.1 uncultured Pseudobdellovibrionaceae bacterium | reverse complement strand
TCCCTACCAGATGATCTCAGTGAACAAGTATACAATTAATGTTGAAGTCGAAAAAAAAATTCCGGGAACTATCGAGAATCTTCTCCGTGGGATTAATCAGATTTACCCTCTTCGCGTTGGCCGCTATGATATGGTGTCGTTTGAATCGGCCCAAGGATTTCAAAATTTTAGGCCACTTAAAGGCTCTGCGGGAGAGCAGGCGAATATTAAAATTGCTAAATATCCAACGAAGTTTATTTCGTTTTCAGTACCTCGTGACAAAGAATTGAATCAAAAAATTCTCCATGCGATTTATATGAATCACCCTTATGAAGAGCCAATTATTCAGGTTGAGAAAATTCAAGAGTCTCGAGCTCATAAAGATTTCAGAAAAGGTGGGGCCTGTGATTCTAGCCCCCACAAATGGTATAAAAGAAAAAAATAGACTTGTAAGCCATTATTCATTTGAATAGGTTGTTTGTAGCTAGGAGGACCCCATGAAGCTCGAGTTTAAACATCAAACGCGAGATGAGTTGAAACCCTTTATGACAGCTGCGTTCAAAAAGAGTCTTGAGCCGAGTCTAATTTGTGAAATTGATGATATTGCCGGTGAAAATTCAGGCTACTCGGAACTGAAAAAGAACTTGTTTGCTTCTCAAAAACGATTGGATCTTGGCTTGTATGTTGATGACAAACAAGTTGGATCTTTTATGGGTCGCCATATTGAAAAGGGCATTTTTAGAATGGGTACGTCTGTCATTTTACCCGAGTATCAAGGGCAGGGGTTTTATAGTCAGCTTCTAGAATATGTCGAATCCTGGGTCAAAGAAGAAGGGATGTGGGCAATTGATAGTCAGCATAATCCTTGTAATTCCAAAATTATATCTATGAAACTTCAAAAAGGCTTTTTTATAGCTGGTATGGAGACCACCATGCATATTGGAAATGTGGTGAAACTCATCAAGTTCTTAGATAAAAAACACGAGGATATGTTTAAATTCCGAAATGGATTTATCCATCCGAACGAGTATGCGAAAAGGTTGTTAGAGCTAAAGTAAGAACCGATTTGCAAGCATAGGTTAGATTATAACTTTAGCCAGTTCTTTACGAAGCTTTTGGTCAAGTAGCTGACTTCGTAACACGCCCATATTTTCTTTCATATGTAGGGTCTTTGAAGTCGCGGGAATGGCTACCGTAACCGCAGGATGGCTGACGATCCAATTTAAAAACAAATCCGCCCATGATTGAATGCCTGCATCTTTTGCGACACCAGGCAGTGGTTTTGACTTATAACTTCGCATGAGATTTCCACCATCGTAAGGTCGATTGGCGATAATAGCTATGCCTCGGTCCTGCGCGACCTTTAATAAACGATTTTCCACGTCTCGATGGGTGATATTGTAGGTGAGTTGTACGAAATCTAATTTATGTTGTTTCATAATGTCTTCAAGCTCACTGTGACGGCGCCCATGAGATGTAGTAATTCCTAAATACTTAATGTTTCCTTCGGCCTTGAGTTTTTGAAGGAATTTGAGGTGATCTTGCCAATTGAGAAGATTATGAATTTGTAGGAGATCAAATTTCTTTAAGCCCCAGAGTTTTTTCATATCACTAAACTGTTCTGGGCCCTCGGATGTAGATCCTGTCCAAATTTTATCTGCAGAGAATAAACCTTTTGGGTAATTAAGATTGTTCAGTGCGTGTCCCATTACTTCTTGAGCAGCCCCATACATGGGTGATGAATCTACCATGCCCCCACCCATCTCAAAAAAAGTTTGCAAAACTTGAGTGCGATCGGCTCTCAACTTTTTATTTTTACCCACATTAAAGCTAATCCAAGTGCCCATTCCAATCGCTGGAATAAGCTCGCCAGTTGATGGAATGGGTTTCATCAGCAGAGTTGGTTTGCTTTTTAAAGTTGGTTTGCCGCTTTGTTGTGGGCCTTTTAGGGATTCAGATTTTTGCCCTTTAACTTTTGCCAGTGCCATTCCTGGAACTAATAGTTGTGAGCCTGCGAGACCAAGTATTCGATTAAATTCTCTGCGATTTATTTTCATAGCTTAAATAGTCGCTCGATGAGCTATTGGAGTCAAATAAGCTCAGCTGATCTTAATTTGAGCTCAGCCACATTGTCCTTCTCCACTCCTACAGTATTTAGTTGGAACAAGGAGATCTTTAGGTATGGGCTTATCAAAATAAATTCGAAACTGATCTTTGTTACTTTCGTTAAATTCAATGGCTTTTCGTAAACCCTTTTCGCCTTTAATCTCTATTTTCACAAGGAGCTTTTTATCTTTGCGCCAGTTTTCTTGGTAGAAACCCTCGTACGTCAGTGGCTTGTTCGTCTTGAGGTCAAATGTTTGTTTGATCGTTGCTTGATAGCATTTATTTTGATCACCCATGCTGTGACTACAATAGGCGTACTGCATTTCGCGCTCTATAAGCTTGCCATCTTTTGTGAGTTTTCCGCGACGCTCATGTAATCCATCGCCGGCGTACTCACTAAATAGATAATTAAAGCCATGTTTTGCTTTTGTTAACTCCATAGAGAGTACTCGGTTGGTCTGAGCGTCACCCATGGCTTTGGCTACCACTTCTAAAAAGGATCTTGGCTTAGACTTTCTCAAGTCATAGTAGCTCTCTTTATTGCTCACTCGGTAAATTTCAAAACTCTTTTTCTTTTGTCTTACCAAACTAACTTTTACCGTATAGTAAGTCCCTTTTTGATTAATTTGGTCTAAAACAAAGAAGGCCTATCGAATCAAGGCCACGATCCACTCTGGATTATCCTTGATTCGATAGGCCCAAAAAGGTTCGTCTTCTAAGAATTTCTCGTGAACAACGATGCCTACATCTCTAGAGTATTTCATATACTCAATAGTTTCTTCGAACCCGTGGTCCTTAACACTTTTGTCTCGAATATCGAAAGTTCTGATTTTGGTATTTTTTGAATAGCAGTTTTTGAATATATCTTCTCTAAAGAACTTTTCCTGATTATAGATGCAGGCACTCATAAACTTTTTAAGGTTTTTGTAAGTCTCTTGATCCCATTTAACGTCAGCATATTCGGAAAGCTCCGTTGTGGTTTTTCTTAACTGATCGTCGAATTGGTCTTTTGGGAGTTCGTGGGTTTCATAGGGGACTTGGAGTTTAGCTTCAATTTGCTGGCCAGAGAAAATGAAAAGAACAATTAATAGAATGTGATACATGGTCTCTCCTTGTAGACAAGTCTATGACTGAATAGCTTTTCCGACAAGGCTCACTATGCTAGTCAAGATTATGAGTTCATTAGAAGTGTTCAAAGAGTGTGAAAAGCTGTAGTGTATTAGTTTGAGATTTAGCAGGTCATTGGTCCAGAAGAGAGGCTTTGTTTCCGATAAATCACACTATGGTGATAAAAAAAGTATCTAAAATCGTCCTCTTTTCTATTTTGTCGGCTGTATTTCTGTTGAGTTATCAGAATTGTGCAAAATCGGATTTGACTCCTTTATCTCAACAGCTTCCTAATGAAGACCCACAGCCCGTCATAGCCCAAGCACTCTTTTCAGGCGATCAAAGAAACACAGAAACGGCACCAACTGATGTTCAAAAGCTCATGGAGAGTATAGCCGGAAGAGTAACAGTAGATGATATTAACTATTTTTTGAGAGAAGGCGAATTAGATGCGTATCAGAACGACAGGGACCCAAATTACCAGTACTTTTTCAGAAATAATGACGAAGGGAAAGGAAAGTATGTTTGGATTCCTCGATGCTCGGATCAACGTTCTTTGAGTCACTACCCGAAAGTGGCAGGGTGTACTTTTTCTTTAGTCGCAGGAGACTTATTGCTAACAGCCGGTCACTGTATGGATGAAATTGGAGACTGTGATAAGTATGGTTTTATATTTAATTTGAGTTATTACAACAGCAATAATGATCCAAAACGTCCCAAAAAAAGAGATATTCGCTACTGCAAGTCAATCGAGTATATGCAAGATGATGTCGAAGGGGGCAATGATATTGCCTTGATTCGTTTAGATGCGCAGGCAAAAAGACAACCCCTATTCATGAACCTAAATAAGAATTTTAAGTTAGCAAATAATACACGAGTGAGTACCATTGGACATAGCGAGAGCTGGCCTCTGACTTGGTCGCCAAATGGAAGGCACAAAGGCCTGAGTAATGGAAATTCTTTCTACCACAGTATTGATGCTTTTGGTGGGAATTCAGGCGGACCTATCTTTGAAACCGATAAAGATTGGCGGATCGTTGGTTTGCATTCAAAGAGAGGTATGGATCACTATTACAATCGCGACAATAAGTGCTGGGCAAGGACAGAGTTGAATATGGAAATTGATGATATAGCGGCCTCCTATATTTTCCGCGAAGGTTGGGGGAGTGGAATCTATGCAAATTCTGTGAAGGATGTTTTGAAAAATGATGTTATTGGTATCACAGGTTCCATCGATAAGCTCAAAGCTGAAGACGGCAAAATTAGAGTCGAAGGCTTTACTTGTGCCTTAGCCCGAAAGGACACCATTGATTTTAAAATTGAAGTAGACGGAAAATTGATTAGATCTTGGGGTAAAACAAAAATCGCATCAAAGCTCTCTGATCGTAGATATTGCAATTCTGGAAGTGGCACTACTCATCGTTTTTCTGTACTCATTCCAAAAACAGGAAAGAAATTGAAGTTTTCTGCTGTCCGATTGGGACACTGGTTGGTTCTCGAAGAAAACATATCCCATCTCACATCTCAAAATAATTAATGGCCTATCCTAGGTCAGGAATGATCCGGGCAAAGTCACGGGCCTAGCATTAGCAATGAGATAACGTGTATGCTTTTCTCTTAAAAAATGAAAGGGGCCTAGTCGCAAAGAGTAATGACAGGGTCATCGACATAACTGCGATTGCTAATATACGAGTGGTTGGCCGTCGAGCCGTCATTCATTTTTAATTCTTGTCCACCAGCATAGAGTATTTTTCCCGACACCGTCTTCGCAAAAAGTTTGAGTTCAGGGATTTTAGCGCCGCTTTCGGTGTAGATATAAGGAGCTGTTTTAATATTGGCAAATCTTGTTCTTCCTTGTCTCACTTTATTGTAAATAGTCTGATAGCGCTCGACTCCATCCAAATCGAAATATCTCACAGAATACAGAACATCTTCGTCACAAAAATTAGTGATCCTTAAAGTTCTGAAAAGACGACTGGAATTTGCGAGGCCGTCAACTTTTGTCAGCAATGTCATAGACTCTTCTTTGTTTTCAAAAAGCATCCGAAGATCATCGAGTAAAGGAAGAGTAATATTGACTGCTCGATTAAATGTCCCAAAGGTTCCCTTGTAAACATTGATTCCCACAATTTTGTTATTTTGAATGAGTGGTGCGCCTAAGCTTGCTCTATCTCCATCACAAGTATGGTATAGAATTCCATCGTTATAGACTAACTCTTGAATACTGCAGCTATTGTGAGCCACTTGTGAGTTGAAATGCTCTTCATAACTTACAAATTGGGTAGGTTTTACTACCAGTTCTTTAGCGATCTCGGATCTCACGGTCTTGGGTGTTGCCACTTGATCAAATAATGGAGCACCTTGGAGCTCACGAACTTTAACGACTGCAATATCAGCCCAAATATAGTTTTCGATATAAATATTTTGCCGGGCTTTTTCTAAAAATTCCTTATGAAGGTAGGCACTTTTTGGGAAAAATCGCTGTCTGGCTCCGACATGGTTTTCTTGGTTCAAATAGGGAACAAAGCTTAAGTTTTCTTTCATTTTTCCATCGGCTAAATTAAAAATGCAGGATGCCGCGGTTAATATGAAGTTTTGTCCTATGGCGACCCCTGTGCAATCCACGTAGTGTGGCCCTTCTAGAACGGCCACCAGCGAAGTGTCTGTGTTTTGAACCAGCTTACGATCATCTTTTTCGAAAATTGCAGCGAAAGAATTTATCGCTAAGAATGTCGTTAGACCTAAAATGAATAGAGATAAGCGAGCCATATTCAAATCCTTTGTGTTGGAACTGATGTTCTACATTGGTAGAATGGGTTTCACAAGCCAGCCCACCTGGATTGCAAAATATTACCAGGGGCGCTTGAATAATCTTCTAAGAAGATTGGTTAGATAAAGAGGTGAGAATTGATGAGAAGTGCATTGTTTGTCTTGGTCTTATTAGGTTGTTATCATTGGACCATGTCTACCGAGGCTAAAACACCTAGGGTTCCAGTAATTTCTTTTATTGATGGAAAGCAGTCCATGGACCTCTCCCAATATGTAGGAAAGCCAGTTTTGGTGGTTAATATCGCCACAAGGTGTGGTTTCACTCCTCAACTCAAGACTCTAGAAGCTTTATACAAAAAATATAAAGAGCGTGGACTAGTGGTCGTGGGGATCCCAAGTAATGATTTTGGTGGACAAACTCCAGAGGATGAAAAAGAGGTCAAAAAGATATGCAGTTCAAATTATGGAGTGACTTTTCCACTGACTGTTAAGACCACAGTAAAAGGTAAGGGTAAGCATCCGGTGATTACCTACATTATGTCTCTTGCTGAAAGCCAAGACGAAATCGGTTGGAATTTCGAAAAGTTCTTGATCGATAAGTCCGGACAGAAAGCCACACGCTTTGGCTCAAGAGTGGAGCCCGATTCAAGTGAGATCATTAAAAAGATTGAAGAAAACCTCCCTAAAAAATAAGAGGTTTTCTAATTCAAAAAATTAGAGTTCTCTGTAAGAGCAGTTTGTGATGTGTTTTGAGCCGCGCTCAAATGTTCTTGCAAAAGCAAGCTGTCCAAAGTCCTCAACAAACCCTAGGCGAGTGCCATCGGTCTGATCAATTACTGCAAATCGATTGTCGTCAAATCTTACAAACGTCACTGGAGCGTTGAGTTCTTCCCCGCGTTTTTGATTAAAAAAACGGCCAACGAATTGGATTGGTTCTAATGATTGTCCATTTGAATCAGTGACTTCATTTCCGATAACCATAAATACCTGATTCACAAGACCATCACATTTTATCTGCTCACCTGAATTGATAAATCCTTGGCTCATTGAGGATGCTAGTAATATAGCTAAAATCGATATGACAGTTTTCATATTTTGACCTCATCATATTTGAAAGATTGAACACCTTCGAAGTTATTAGGTCACAATGGGTTTTTAATGTCCAATGTATTCAAAGTTAGCCCGAGGAAAACCAGCTCTAGAGCGGGTTCCGTTCGGTGATAGCCTAATTTTTAGAATTAGCAGTCAATTTCTCGGCTAGAGGGGTAGCTTATTTTTGCCTTTCAGCTATAAAATTAACATGTGAAGGCTCAAGGCTTGCTCACGCAAGCGACCAACATCAATACAAATCAAGAATGGTGAAGTGATAACAAACAGAGTTATGGTCTTGATTTGGTGGACCCTAGCGGGATCGAACCGCTGACCTCCACGCTGCCAGCGTGG
>CAZFYV010000195.1:0-7417 GCA_964523195.1 uncultured Pseudobdellovibrionaceae bacterium | reverse complement strand
CGTATGGACGAGCGACCTTCTACAAAAGGTCTTGCAGGCACAACTTTCGGTGGTGGTGTTATTGGAGCTATTGTTTCTGTAGCAGGATTGGGAGTACTCGACTTTCTATTTATGGGTATCCCGGTCCTCACTACGACAAATTGGCTCATTGGGACAGGTGCTTTTAGCGCATGGGTACACTATTTAGATCAATCGGATTCAAATTCTATATACCGAGGTATTATCTATACTCGCCTTAAGGCACTTGCAAAAACTAATGCAACACTTTCTGCTGAAATTGCTAAAGCCTTTATCCAAAACGGTAAAGTTGCTCTGATTTCAGGCCCAAAAACTAATCAAGTTGATGGCGAATACAACCCGCCACTTTTAGAGGCTAAAAAAGAACTGATCTTAGATGAGATCCAAAATCAATTCATTAATATCAATGATGAAGGTGAACTTAATCTAGCTTTAACGGAACTTCAATCCAATGCAGCTGCGGCCATGATTGCGGCTGGTGCTGGATTTCAATTTACCGATAAAGATTTTAGCAAAACCCTTGAGGCTTTCACCAAAATTAGAAATGGTAGACCCCCGCGATTGCTTAGAGGACGAGAAAAACAACAAAGAGCTTTTGTTCTGATAAATAGTCATGTTCAAGCTATGCGCGAAAGTATTTTAGAAACTCAAAAAGTGATTAAGACTATTCGTGAAATCTCTAACTTTCTAAAAGCATCTTTTAGAAACAATGACTCGGTTCAATTTATCACTGAGTCTCTCGAAACAATGATTTCTGATAGAGAAAGTGGTTTACCTCAGTACTCAAAATACGCCCAAGAACTAAATGAAATCGCAGAGAGTATTTTAATCAATAACTGGTCAGTTGCTGAAAAGTGGGGCAAAGCGAGAAGATCCACAGGAACCTCCTTAGTCATCGCAGAACAAATCTCCACTGATATTATTACAACTCAGGGACTTATCGAGGGTGTTCCGGCACTCACATTAAACAGGTACCAACAACAAGCCTACGACCTTTTAAAAGAAGATCGTAACTTCAAACAACTCGAAGATAAGATAGAGTTATTTAACAATGAACACCAAATTGAAGTCCTCAATATGATGTTAGCAAGAGGACTATCGATATATACCTATATTGAAAAACTAAAATTTGTTACTAACAAATGGCACTCTCAATATATTCAAAACTATCTATTCAGAAGCTCTTATTTCCCTAGAGACTTAGAAGTTATCTTACCGTTGATTCAAAATGAGCAGCAGTTTGAAGCCGTGGATTATCTTGTTCAAAATAAAAAATCCATTGATAGTAATCGACGAGCACTAATTCCCCTTATCAACAACGAACATCAAGTGGCTTTAATCAGATACTTCATAGAAGAAAAAGCCAATTATATGAGATTTCTTGGTCCGATACTTCCTAGTATTACTTCAGATCTATCATTTCGCGTGGTTCGACAATTAGTTAACAGCAAAGGTCTTGTAGTTAGTGAGATGGCCGTTGCCTTCTCCAATGCTTTACAAATTACAACTGAAGAGCAGCTAGACGTTTTAAAGGCACTTGAGAATGTTTATATCTATAGAGCTTATCAACTAATTGCGAATATTGGCTCCACAACAGATTCTACAAAACTGAAGGCTCTAAAAATTATTATAGAAAAGGCACCCACATCTTCTTTATTTAAAGATTTGAGAAAGATCGATCAGTTATTAGATCTTGTTTCAGACGATCATCATGTAAAGGCTCTTGAGATCCTCGTGATGTTTCCAAATAATCTAGATGAGTTATATGGACACCTTTCCAAAATAGATTCCATGTACAAAGCTGAAAGAATTCCTGCCTACGGCAGAAAGAAGTCCTACAACGATTTCGACGAGCGAATATGGGTTCCAAGAACTGCCAAAGAAGGCGTTAAAGGTTGGTACCGTACTCGCCTTAATATGGTTAAAAAATACCTTGAAGACCTCGAGTAAGATAATCTTGTAACCACTTGAAATTGGTACGGTAATTGTAATTTCTAAGCTTATGATTCCAAGTGGTTGCCGATCTCAAACCTATTTGAATAGAGCCCTGAAAAGTGTCTTGTTTGCTACACTTTTCCTGCCATTGTCGGCTATTGCTCAATTTGAATGTCAGGCCTTCTTTGGAACTCTACCCAGTAGCCTCATGGCTGGCTTCATGAGTACACCCACCTTAAATACTTCAAATCCAGGCAAGCAAATGGACTACTCCATGATGGGCTCCAATTACAAAATCAATTGGAACTTCTCAAGCCTAGATATTGATGAACCGCAATCGGATCCTTTGAAAGTCGCAGTATTTAAGGCTTCTAAATTTTTAGATTCTCCTGTTCCTGTGCTAGTGGAAGACCAGCGTTTGGACATTGATGGTGAAGAGGTCGGAGTAAACCTCAAACAAATGCTTCGAGATGGGAATATTCAAAACTACGAAGGTAAACGAGCAACTTGGGTTAGCTTAATCGCCATCGCATGGCAAGGTAAGGTCTACATCTTTGAAGGACAAGTTTCAGGAAGAATGACGTCACAAGGTTATGGAGAAGGTCCATCTTTTCACAATTTTTTTATCCCAGACAATGCTAATCATAGTCTCGGTGAAAACCTGGAATCCTACCCTGAAGGCAAAATTCCTTATTCTAAATTCGATGCGAGACATTTGGCCTTGAAGAATTTATTAAGAGGAAACATCCGAGCAATAGGTTTACCGATTACCAACTGGCTAAGTCTCACACAAGAAGAGTTTTCAAGTGGTTCAAATATAGAAGATCCAAATTGGATGTTTAATTTGAATATCAATGGCGGGGCTTACTCTTTAACTAATATAGGCACCGGCGAAGCTTCTCTAAGACAAATGGCAAATAGAGTTTACGGAGCTGTAGCAGTCGACCGAGTAACTAACCCAAACTCTAATGAGAGCTTCGAATTTGAAACACCCCAAGAAGAGCTTAAATCCACTGAACCAGACCAGGATAGACAACAAGCAGAAATCGACAACTCTAATTTTCGAGATCAAGGACTCATCCAACCAGCTTGGATTGAAAAGGAAAACATCTTAACAGACGATTACTCCCGTAGAGTTGTTTTTTACGATCCTCAAGACATTCATGACGCTAAAAAGATACTTCTTCTAAAGGGCTCAGAGTTCACAAGAAGTGAAGCTCGAAAAAGTTTTGCTGAACTTATTCAACTCTATCACAATGATAGAATGGGACTACCAGAAGGCACAGAAGAATTTCTTTTAGCAAATCAAATCCACCAAATTATTCATCAGGCCTGGTCCACAATATCTGAGAGTATGAAAAATTGATTAGCCTATTTTTTTGAATATAAAATACCGATCGCTCTAAAATAAAGTCGAACATTGGCATCGATTTAAAATTCTTGTCTTTGCCATCTCTGTTAGAAAATCTTGTTTACCCCAAACCCACTTGTAATCGGAACAATTGAGCCATGATGGAAAGTAGGCTGGCTTGCCACGCTTGTAATCAGCTTCTGTCACAAGACTAGGAACTTGCCTCAATGCTGTATCCTGATGGAACTCCTCGCTAACTATTCCTTTTTCCAACAAATCCACAGATAAATCCACAGCTGTTACAAAGCCGATTTGATCAGGGTAGAGTTTCGCACCTCTATCATCTGAGTAGACTTGATGTATATAGGTAATGACTTCTCGGCCCTGCTCTCGAAGAATCTTTGCCATTTCATGGTAAGTGTGAACATCGCTTTCGCCATTGTCACCGACAAGAATTACTAGAGATGGATCAAATCGATGACTGAGCTTGAGAATACTTTGCTTTTTGTGCTCTTGACCTTTGAAATTGCGCCGTAGTCTTAGTGGCCCCGAAGGAAACCAGCCTTCCCTTAGTAAGCGTTTATGAGCACCTTTCATTATAACTTCTGGAGCATTACTCACATAGGCAACTTGAAAATCTCTGTCTGCAGAGAGTCTTCGATAGACATCGGCCATCCCTCGAAAACGGCTTTCAAAGGCGAAAGCATTTTTTAGGGCATCCCAGGTATTGAGTACATGGGAGATTTTAATGGTATCATCGATATCAGAGATCAATAGAACCTCAGCTTTACTCGCCCAAGACGAAGATGAAAACACCATAAAAAGTGAGAATAAAAATGCGCTCCTGCTCATAGACTCCAGGAATTGTGCAAATCCTGCACCCTGAAGAGCTACAAATAAGGACTAAAAGAACTGAGAATAATTGAAATAATTTCTCTTAGAGAAGCAATCTTGGAATTTGTAAACAGAGTTAGCCCAGAACTAGCGCTTGTCATAAGGTTTTTTGTAGGACTTATTGTAGCCCTTCTTATAACCTGAATTAGACTCCTCTCCCTCCTTGGGCCCAGCGGCCTTACGATCCAAGGTAAAGACGATCTTTTTCACGTATTCCATCTTCAAATGGCGATTGATTTTAACTTTGATTTCATCTTTCAAAAAGCCCATTTGGTGCATTAGAGTTGGATGAGAAACCCAAACATATAAGGTCCCCTTGAAATACCCTACTGGAAGAGTATCAGAAGCAAGACTTGCTCCCACAACCTGGGGCCATTCGTGCTCCAATTGAAAACGCTTAAATCCACCTGCTAGAGGAGACCTTGCCCCTTCGAAAAGACCTTGAAGCACATCTGACATGGACCTCAGTTCGTCCTTAGGGCGACGCTTTCTGAACTTCTTTGTAGTTTTTTTATCTGACCCGAGGTCTTTTGACTTTTTGTCTGTCATTGCACAAATTTAGCTACATGAATACTGAGCAAAAGACAATATCCATTGTAGGAGCAGGGCTCGCAGGTAGCGAAGCAGCCCTTCAGCTGGCCTCTAAGGGCTACCAGGTGAAACTCTATGAAATGAGGCCCCAACGCTTGACTCCAGCTCACAAGACAAAAAATTGCGCTGAACTGGTATGCTCAAATTCCTTTGGAAGTTATGCGCGCTACTCAGCCCCTGGTCAAATGAAATGGGAAGCTGAACAACTGGGATCTTCAATTCTTGAAAGTGCATTTAAGGCCTATGTTCCAGCTGGCCAAGCACTAGGGATGGATCGCGAGCTTTTTGCAGAAGACGTGACTAAAAAAATTGAGAATCACCCCAATATTGAACGAATCGATAAAACCATAGAACATATTGACCAGGTGGAGCGTCCAACAATTGTTGCGACTGGCCCACTTACCTACGAACCTCTAGCTCATTCCATTCAAGACCACTTTGGGCAAAAAGAATTTTTATATTTCTTTGATGCGATCGCGCCTATCTTGGATGTGGAGTCTGTGGATATGTCGATTGCTTGGAGACAAGACCGATACGATAAGGGCCAAGGTGATGGAGATTATATTAACTGCCCGATGACTAAGGAGCAGTATTACAATTTCATCGAAGAAATTAAAAAAGCCAGAAAAGTTGAAGCCAAGGATTTTGAAAAAGACACTCCTTACTTTGAATCGTGTATGCCTATCGAAGCCATTATCGAGCGCGGCGACGATACTCTTAGATTTGGCCCCATGTCTCCCAAAGGTCTTACAAATCCTCATAAAGACGAAAAAGCCTATGCCATTGTTCAATTGAGACAAGACAATATCTACGGAACGGCTTTCAACATTGTAGGTTTTCAGACAAAAATGGCTTACCCAGAACAAAAACGAATTTTCCAAATGATTCCTGGACTGCAAAACGCAGAGTTTTTAAAGCTGGGTAGTATTCATAGAAATATGTATATACATTCACCTAAGGTTTTAAATGAGGATTTATCAAGTAAGAAAGATCCACTCCTGTTTTTTGCTGGCCAAATTACTGGAGTCGAAGGTTATTTTGAATCTACCTGTATTGGTTTGCTAGTCGCGAATATTTTGGATCACAAACTTCGTGATGAAACTTTCGTGCCTCCTCCACCAACAACAGCTCTGGGAGCTATTCACCATGCAGTGACTGGAGAAGACAAAGATAATTTTCAACCAACAAATATCAACTTTGGATTACTCCCTCCTATTGAAACTGTGGTCATAACCTCCAATGGCAAGAAAAAGAAGTTGGGTAAGCTTGAACGTAGAGTTCATTATATAGAGCGCGCTAAGGCTCATTTTAAAACTTGGTTTCAAACAAGCTTCAAAAGCAATCAAACAAAAGAATATACTGAACAGTTCTCTACTCCACTGGTTAGAGAGTCTGATGCTGAATTGGCAAAAAACCTTAGTTATTAAAGGAAGACCAACATGAATAAATACCTACTTTTAGTGTTTTTGATTCCATGTTTCTTAGTCAGTCTGAGCGCATATTCTGCAGATTCTCCTAAAAGGGTTATTGATGTTGATCAAGTTAGCCCTGTTGGAACCCATGTAGGTGATTTTGAAGTAACTAAACTTGAAACTCCAGATCAGCCTGACCTGTCTCAAATCACTGAAAAATACCAAAGACTTTACACTCCATTTTTTGGAGACGGATATTTTGAGCGCGCCCAAAAGTATTATTCCGGTGAAGGATTCACTGAGGAAATTAGTGTGTTTTGGACTGACGGGTGTAGCTCTTCACCAGATGGGCTAAAATCGGTTCCAAATCTATGGAGAGACTGTTGCCTGGTTCACGATATTGCCTACTGGAGAGGCGGGCCAGAGATATTGAAAATTCAAGCAGATGCTGAACTCAATCAATGTCTGAATGAAAAGATTCAAGGACATAGTTTTACTGGTGACTCAGCCTCATCTATTTATTCTTGGCTTGGTGATCTAGCAGAGAATAGTGTGGCTTTTGGTGGTGGACCTCAGGTCTACGCACCTTGGAGATGGGGTTATGGTTGGAATTACTATATTGGGTATGAAAGACTCACCGATAAACAAGATCGTTCATTTGTTTTCCATCTATTGAATTATATGAAAGCTATTGAAGAGGGAGTTATAGAATACCCTCCTAGAGATAGAGAGTATCTACTTCAAAAACTCCACGACTTCTATATGTCTGATATCTAAATTATTTTATCTGGTCCCTTGTAGTTACCAAGGACTGGTGTATTGTAGTTGGAGGTCCCAAAGAGGAGTCCAAAATGAATCACAGCTTGGTATTTCAAATTGTAAACACGATTGCTCTATTCAGCTGGATTCTCTTGCTTGTATTTCCTAATGCTAAACCAACAAAAAAATTAATTCGAAATGGCTTGATGTGTATTTTAATGGGTATTACTTACCTTATTTTTGCAATTATCGCCATGTCATCAGGAGCTGAAGGCGGACTTACCAGTCTTGAAGCCGTTATGAAGGGCTTTGAGAGCAAAGACTGGGTTCTCACTGGCTGGATTCATTATTTAGCTTTCGATTTGTTTTTAGGAATCTGGATTAAAAAGGATTCTGAAAAAAAAGGAATTCACCACTTTATTATTATTCCGTCACTTGTTTTTGCTTTTCTAATGGG
>CAZFYV010000194.1:0-7420 GCA_964523195.1 uncultured Pseudobdellovibrionaceae bacterium | reverse complement strand
AAAGCGGATCTAGCCACAGTAGAACGCCTCGAAAACAAAGGCTACAACCCGTGGGCATTATCTAGATACGAAGAGCGAATCGTTGATGAACTAGAGGATGGCTTCTTAAAAAAGAAAAAATACGCACTCAATAGAATGCTTATGTCTAAGTCTCTAAAACAAGTGAAAGAAGACCCACTTAGACCAGCAAGACTTCAAGCTATGGAAGCTTGGGTTATTGATATCTCCGAAAATAGAGAAGGCATCAATAAAGTTGATCGCCCTCTTCCGGACAATTTAAAAAAGTTAAACAAAAGATTAAATAGATATATAGCTCCAATGTTCTCTCTTAAAGGACTACTTTTGATACCTGTTGCGGGAACTACTGCTGTTTTCGCTGGTGGACCTATTTTCGCAACTCTTGGAGCACTAGCTGCTGAAGGAGTTGGACTCGTAAGCGTAACCTTACCTGCCCTTCCTTGGATTGGAACAGCGGCTGGTGTTGCGGCAGAAATGGCCCTGGGAACTTTTGGTGTAGTTACAGCTGCGGGCTCACTATATGTCGGCTACAAAAAACGAGACTCTTTAGGTGCTGCTGTAACCGCAACAACAAAAGCGCTTACAAGTGCACCAGGAGCAATAATAGCCGGCACAAAAACAGGTGGAAAGCGTCTCCTAATCGCCAGTCAAAATAGACTCAGTAGAGGAGCGCAAGTTACACGAAACGTTATGATCGGTGGAGCTCGAGTGACTGGCTTTTTAGCGAACTCAACTGTCAACGGAACAGTAGCTGCATTAACTTGGACTAAAAACGGAATAAAATCCGGTGGAACAGTCTTAACAAATGGTGCTGTTAAGTCTCTAATTTTTGCGAATAGAGTCTTAATAGTTGGACCTTACCAGGGTGCCACAAAAAGACTTGCTTATATCGCCGATCAAAGACAACAAAGCTCAGCCAAAAAAGCTGAAAGATCTCAAGCCCTCACTCTTTACAATAACTTTGAACTTGCAGGAGGCGACTCACTCCATGGTCTTTCTCAAGTCCTACAACAAGTCCACCAAGACTTTGCTGATCAAGCAGATAAAACTTCGGCACTGGACGAAACACTTAGATCTAATTTTGGTATTGTTCACCCACTCATAAAGGCAGCCAATCTAAAAACAGTGAGAAGATCTGCGGCTACTAGATCTTTTTATCTGAATATCTTAGAGCGTCTAGCTACTCTTCTGGAGACTCAAGACTTCGTAAAAGAAGATCTAGATAAACTCTTTACTGATTACGATAAAATGGCTGTTCCAAGAGATATTAGTGATTCCACAGCTTACCAAGAAATTTTGGTACGAATAGGTGCCGCTCTTAAAAACCTCAACTACGACGAATTTTTAGCAAGTACTACTTTCGATAGTCTTATGGAAAAGGCCAAAGACCGTGAGGAAAATCCAGGAGAAGATGGATCTAAGACATACAAACCAAACTTTTTAGAGCAGGTCGCATTATTCTCCATGATCAACGATGATGTTGAAAACAAAAACTATGACCGCCTAATTAGCTGGCCTCTTGCATTAAACAAATTCGATTTTACAAGAACATCGGTACACCTACTTACAACAAAATGGAAAGCTATCTTAGAGTTTTATATCATCAATGAACCTAAACTTACCCAAGCCCAGAAAGATGGTTTTAAGAAATTCATAGATCAGAATAAACCGAATAAACAAAACATCCGTCTGCGTCCAAGTTTTCTTAATCGACTATCCCCAGAATCCGTTCTTATTTTAGCGGGTAATGCTAGAGACTTGAAGATAGAAATCAATTCTTCAATCCATAAAGTCACTGCAAAAGCTATTACAGATCTAATTGAAAAACATGGATCTGTGACGGCTGCGAGGCATTACATCTCGGAACTCGCAAAGACCAGGAATCTCGATATTTCGAGCTATTACCACATGCTTTATTCAATGACCGAAAATGCCCCTCTGCGATCAGCAGAAGAGGTCAAGCAATATATCAGCTTTTTAAATTCAAAGGTTGATGAAGGTGTCAAAATACCTATTACGACAATACAATTTTTACTTGAAAACTATAAAGCTCACTATCCAACCCGCAATGGTTTAACAGTAGACTCGGAGCCATATAAAAATGCACTTAAAGACCAAAGAGACTATCTACAGAGTCTAAGATCTTCTAAGTTTCTGAATACTCAAGATAGCACTACACTTTTTTACGACCCGTTATTATCGCTACTTATTGATTTCAATAAAGAATTTGACAGTGAATTTCCAATAGTGTTGTTGGATACATCACGTCCTGACTACTATAGTTATGATCTTTTGCAGGAGTATACATCTCGCCAAGTTTACTATAATCGGTCAAATTCCATGACAATCAGTTTTCCTGATAGCAAGCGAATAGATATAATTCAACTTTCCTACTTCTTAAAAGTCTTTTCACAATACAACAGAGATAATATTGCAGAACTCATCAAAGACCATGAGTTTTTGGGTGCTTTAGATTACTTTTCCCACTACCACAACAATTCCCATGCACATATCAAAGAATTCTTTAAAGCAGAATTACCTTACCTTGTTAATGCGCTGGCATCTGAAAAAGTTGAACCTGCCCTTGCTCAACAATGGATTAGTTTCTTACATAAGCAAACCAATAAAGCTTTTGGAAAAGGCTTTATGGCGTTCAGCTCTGACCCTACATCACAGGGCTGGGCTTTTGAGAAAATTATTGAAAGAAAAGAATTACAAAAAATCGTAGCTGATCTCGATTACAATAAAAAAGCAAATTTACTAACCAATATTTTGCAAGTTGAAAATCTAAAAACCGGAGATGATCGCAGCAAAGGAATGGAACTAAAAACCTTCTTTAAAACAAGGAACTTAGGTGCCAAAAAACTACAGGAAACGGTAAGTCAGTTCGCTATTAATTTCGTTAAAAATAGTTCTTCTTTAAAAGACTTTATGAACCAATTTGCTCAAGTCTTTCCCAATGGATTTAGAACCAACCCAATCACACTAGCACTAATAAAAGAAATTGCTAAACAGGGTATTGAGACTCCAACTCTCAGTGAGTTATTGCTATTCATAGACAATTTTTATCCAGAAAAAACTCGTGGTGTTTCAGATGATCAAGTAAAAGCGGCAAAAATCGACTTACTCGATATTATTGCAGATGGAACTAGACAATCAGTAGTCCGTGGTACTCCAGCTGACCCTCGAAAGAGACTCAACCATATTTTCAAAAAGCTTGATATTGCTGAAGAAATGGTGGAGGTCGCTTTTATAGATTTTCCACGAAAGTCTTTGATAGATCTTTCTCTGGCCCAAGACGAATCCACAAACTGGCCCCATACAGGAATCCTAGACAAGCTTCCTCCAGCAGAAACTCGATACAAAAAAGTCATTGGAATCGAATATCTTGCCATTGTTTCTAGAGCCTATGCCTCAATACAAACTAAATTTGATCCCAAATTACTGTCAAAGCTAGTGCCTCACTTGATCTACCTCGGATCTAGAGAAGAAGGAGCATTTATAGGACTTAAAGTCCTCGAAGAGGTCCAAGTGGTCTTAGCTCAAATCTTCACCAGCTATGGAAATCAAATGGCCAAGTATGCGCTGTCTTCAGACGCAACCACCGAAGAGCGAGAAGCCTTTTTTAGTCTTGTAGATAGAATCTCTAGGGATAAGCGTGCTAACTTAACCAACCAACATGAAAAGAATATTATCGATAAGGTTAAGGGAGCCAAAGTTGTATTCTCGGGTCGTGAAATCAACAAGATTGTTACCAAAGGGTTATCTCGCCACGAAATTACTATCTGGAATACATTAAAGGAGTCCTATGGCAAATCAAACAGAGGATTCTTTGCTAAGGCCCCTAACTATTCAAGACAAGTTCAAAAGTGGGCTAAGTCAGTTGATTCGATGATCGATCTCGATAAGTTCGTACGAGGAGAGTTACAAGATCGTGGTGCAAATATGCAAGAGCTTGCAAATGATCTTTTCTCTGCGATTAAAGAAAACAGTCATCTTGTTACAACGCTGGCAGATGCTATAGTACTCCTAGAAAACGATAGCTACTGGCCAGAAATGAAACTGGACCTTAAAAACATTGATGAATACAACCCAGAAGAGCAAGAGTTTATCAAGATTATAAAAAACAGACAGGATGACCCAAATGCCAATAAAGGGTCATGGACTTATCCTCCTGCTTTCTCCGAAAAAGCCCATAGATTTATTGTCGATCAGCTCTCTGACAACAATGTAATGCCGCAAGACTTCGATGGATTACTGAGTTTATGGATCAGCCTCACCAATCGAGGCGTGAGCTCAGTATCTGATGATCTATTCAAACAATTGTTAGAAATTGCAGATGAAAATCAAACGACTCGTTTGGAAAATCTCGCTATTATCGAGCAGCGAATATTTGAGACCAACTCTAGGGATGAACTCATCTTAAGAAATATTGTCGACTCTCAGGAATATTACGATCTCCTTCATGATCCAAGTCTTTCAGAGGATGACAGGTTCGAAAGAGTAAAACTAATTGTCGAAAACATGCAGCACCTCATGCCTGAGCGAGGCTTACAGTACAATGCTTTCTTAGAAAGATTGAGTGTGAACATCATGTCTTCACAACGGGAATCTCAATACCTCCATCGCCAAAAGGGCTTTGCTAAAGAAGCAGATGATGAAGACGAAGAAGCCACTCAAACTGCAGAATCGCCTACTGATAACAGCACTGCGGATGAGGAGAGATTCGACCTAGAAGACGATGGCTATGAACCAGAAGAAATTGCTAATACCGAAGAAGATACAGCTCCGGAAGACCAAGAAGATGGCGATAAAACTCAAGATAATAGTATTAAAGCTATGTATAAAGTGATTCAAGCCGTATCTAAGTGGGATGACAAAGAGAAATTTAATTTCCTACTTTATCTCAGAGGAGATATCGAGCAGCCTTCGGACTTCCTACGCGAGCGCTTCCCTACCATTGGAGTAGAGCGCGTAAAGAGAATGTATGAAATTTTACCTGTCGAGTGGAGAGTTGGTGTCATCAACTTTTATCTCAAAAATACGTTCTTCAAGAATGCTATGAAAGTAGATGTAAATACAGGATACCCACAAAAACTGATCGAACAGGCAATAACTGGTGGAAAAGTAGCTAAGGATCCTGACGTTTTAAAGGCTCAAGAAGTGACAAGACAAATTTTATTTGCAGGTCTTAATGGTATTAAAGAAGGTGGCGGTGATGCTGAACTTCAAAAGCTCATTCTTGCAAACATCTTAGCTGTGCCGACAGATACTAAAGGCAGTATTGGTAAAACTCTAAAACTCGTTTTAGAAAAAGCCTTTGGGCCTCTTGGAGTTAAAATGGGCCAGCTCATCATTGCCATGAACGTTCTTAAAAAAGACGACGCCAAAGAACTGGTTGATGTTCAAGATAACGCCAGACCACTTCAACGAAACCAACAGTATCAAGAGTTTCAAAATATTTTAGGAACCACGTCTTTGCCATTTACAATGAAGGACTTACTGGGCTCAGCAAGTATCAAATGGGCTGTCGAAGGGATGATGACCAAGAGCCACCAGAGGGTCGCAATCAAGGTCTTTAGATCAGAAGTAAAGACGATGCTCGATAACCGCTATAAAGTTCTCGACTCCATGGTTAAATACTTGGTTAAGAATGTTGGTCCTGAGTTTAGGATTTTAAAAGCAATTATTGAAACGGCGAAGAGAGCCGTTGAAAAAGAACTGGATGCCATGGATGAAGTCAGGCTTTCACAAAAGGCAAGAAATGAGATTTATATCGATTTAGACGATGAAACGGCAAAGGTGATTGTTCCTGAGGAGCAGACCCTTTCTGATCGCTTAATCATATCTGAATTTGTTGAGGGAGCATCATTTCACAGACTTCCCGACCCTGTTAAGCACCTTGCTGCAGCCAAGATCTTAAAAATGGAAGGCGATATCTTATTTGCAGATCAAGACGAAATAACATTTGATCCAGATCGCCACGGCGGAAACTACCGAATTTCGATTCCTAAATACGATGGAAAGCGACAGATCGTACTCGAACCAATTAACTATGGTGTGATCGATTTTGGTCAGCTGATCACAATCAACCGCGAAATGAGAGACAACATAGTTAATCTCTTTGCTCTGTCTCAGATTATTTCTCAATCGGGAACTCAGCAACTTTTAACTCAAAAGGTTGGAGAGATCTTTGGACTTGAAGGCAAGAAGCTTGAAGAACTCGGTAAAGAACTCAGAGAGTACTTTCCTAATCCGAAGCTAGAGAAGCAAACAGCTTACTTTGCCGTTTTATCAGCTCTCCACGAAGTAGGTGTAGAACTTCATCCTGGATATTTTGATTTTGTCAGAGCCGTAATGCAACTCATGCAATACGAGCCATATGTGGCAAGTGACTTTGAATCACCTAGTAAAAAGTTAAAGTCTCAAATTGTTGATAGGGTTACTGAATACCTTCAGGAGATCGCGGCAGATAGTCCAAATATGATGAGACTCTACAATATGAAGAACTGGGCTGAATCCAAGATCTATAAAGATAAAAAGTATAGACCGATCACTACTCAGATAGATCGGGAAGCTGTACTCGACTTTGAATTTGATGGAAGTGTCTGGGAGCCGGACGAACCAATGGGAAGCCGTCCGTTTGTTCCAGCTGTCTTTAGTTTTACGTGCGAAGCACAGTTTAGGTAATTAAGGAATTTAATGAAGACTGAGTTTATATCCTTAGTATTAAAATTAGCTCTCGCAGGGATGTTATTCGCATCACCTGCCAGATCTACAGCTAATGGTGAAGATGTGGTTTCACAGGGAACTATTGCAATGGCCCTTTTTGAAGATCATCGAATTCTAAATAGCTCAGTCTTTGTCGAGATCGCGCACGCTAAACTATCCAAGCTCCAAGTCTCGGATATTGACTCTCTCCAGTCTAGAGCTATCCTCGCTGAAGATCTTCTAGTTGAGCTAATCAGGGCCTACTCTGAACTAGCCGTAACTGGAGAAATTACTATTAGTGGATCCAAACTAGAAGTTCCTATCAACAAGGCCACTGAAATTCAGACCTTTCTCGAGAGTCTAAAAGGAAATGGGGAAAGCTTGCTTAATGCGGTCAATGTCATTTTCTTCTTAGTTAATGATATTTATGAAGCGATTCAAGATAGCTCATGGCAATGGCGCTTTCGTCGCTCGAAAGCTCACGATCAGATTATTAGCAAGATCTCTAGCTTAAAAGACAGTACAGTGAACCGCATACTCCTTCAAGGAGATCATAAACCAATTCAATCTCTTCAAAGAGATTATTCTAATCAATATACCTCGACGATTGCCACAACTAGCCCTACAACTACTTACACTGATGAAGATATCGCAGAAATTTTAAAAGAAATAGAGGAACTCATTCGAAACT
>CAZFYV010000193.1:0-7427 GCA_964523195.1 uncultured Pseudobdellovibrionaceae bacterium | reverse complement strand
CGCAAATTTTTCAAGAAGGTGTGGATTACATAACCATGGAATTCGTTTTCTTAAACCCGAAACTTCTTTGTACATATCTGGCTAAGGAGCTCTTATTAAACACATTAAGGGACGTGTAATTTGGAGCCCCCTCGCCATACATTAAAGATAGCTGGGAAGATCAAAATATGAGAGTTACATCGATGTTACATAAAGAATCAGGTTACTTTCGTCCTATGAATGACAGAATTTCTGCTGCGATTTTTTTATTGAGGGCTGCAGTAGGGTGACCATCAAAGGGTATCTGAGATTTTTCATTTTTTTGAATTTTCGAATTCCAGTACTCTATAGTCCTCTTTTCTAAACATTCTTTCAACTGAGGAACCTTTTCAGAAAGGGGGTGCTGATAAACTACAAATTTGCCCTTTGGTTTTTGGCTCAAGAACTCTTTTTGTGATTCTTCAATCAGATCACAGGTATAGTTAATATGGGTCTTCCCTAATTTGGGAAAATTCATGCCTAAATGCTTACTGATGTTTAGAGTTTCGTTTAGAAAGCGATAAAACCAGGTTTTAATAGGCTGAACCTTTTCAAAACTTCCTTTTGATATTAGTTTTTGATTTTCCTTCTCGAAAACTGGAGTGGTATTCATCCATGCTCTTTCTTGCATAAAACCATTTGCTCTTTGAATATGAAAATCTATAAACACATAAATATAAAAACCTTCGTCCTCGGGAACCTCATTCAAAACACTTTTTTCTCTCAGGTCTGCGAGCATCATATGTGTTCCAGATCCTCCAATGGCTTGATTGTAGGCATAATATTCTTGGTTTTCCTGAGATAAATAATAATGGAGAGTTTCATTATCATTAACTCCATACCCATATGTGAAGGAGCAGCCGAATAGTGAAATGAATTTGTACTTTTGTGATTTGGCTATGGGATTTACGCGATTTCCAAACTTATCAAAGTTATAGGTACTATCGAAAACAACTGCATCAATAGTTCTCATAGTATTTCGAACGGTTGATTCTGGGCGATGCATATACCCTGTAGATTCGCTCGGTACAAATTGGTGACCGGAGGACTTATAATAGGTTTTAACCGGTGTTGGGTCCTGAGAGAGACTTGTGCTCGTAGCTAGATTTATAAAGTTAGGGTTATTGGTATCTAAGAATTTTTTAAAGTCTTCTGGGCTGTTGTTCTCTTCAGAAGAAACAGCCACAGAAAAAAGTAAAATTAAAAATACAGGAACTAATATCCATTTGTGCATTACTTTTTTAGTCCATGAATATGAAGTATAAAGGCGTAATCCCTGGCATCATCCTCAAGGGCTTTAAAACGACCAGTTTTTCCGCCATGGCCCGCTTCCATATCGGTATAAAGTAGGAGTAAATTATCATCAGTTTTATACTCTCTAAGTTTAGCCACCCACTTTGTAGGTTCCCAATATTGAACTTGAGAATCATGTAGTCCCGATGTCACTAAAAGGTGAGGATAGTCTTTTTTAGAAATATTATCGTAAGGTGAATAGGATTTAATGTATTTATAGTATTTTGGCTGATTTGGATTGCCCCACTCCTCATATTCACTAGTCGTGAGGGGGATGGACTCATCGAGCATGGTTGTAACTACGTCTACGAAAGGTACTCCAGCCACAGCTCCTAAAAATATGTCTGGTCGCATATTAATAACCGCGCCCATGAGTAATCCACCTGCACTTCTTCCCATGGCTGATATCTTCTTTTTAGACGTATATTTCTTTTTGATAAGAGTTTCAGCTGCTGCAATAAAATCAGTAAATGTATTTTTCTTATTAAAACGCTTCCCGTTCAAATACCAGTTACGGCCCATCTCCGAGCCTCCTCGAATATGGGCAATCGCATATATAAAACCTCGATCTAAGAGGCTTATTACATTTCTATCAAACCAAGGTTCCATGCTAAAACCATATGAACCATAGCCATAGAGAAGAACCGGATTCGATTCATCTTTTTTTATTCCCTTTCGATAAACAAGGGAGACTGGAATTTTAGTACCATCTTTTGCCGTTGCTAAAATTTGCTTGGACTCATAGTTCTCTTTTTTAAAACCTCCCAGAACTTCTTGGGACTTTAATAGTTTCGACTTTTTAGTTTTGAAGTCATAGTCAAACATCGAACCAGGGTCAGTTAAGGAGGTATAAAAATATCTAAATTTATTCGTTTTATACTCGTAGTTGCTACTACTAGAGACAACGTGAATTTTCTCTTTCAGTGGAAGTAACCATCTTTTACCGGTAGCCCTGTCCATAAATTCGATCTGTGTAAATCCATTTTTCCTGATTTCTAGGGCGAAAAATCTTTCAAAGGCTTCAATGGACTCTACGAGAACGGAGTCTCTGTGACCAATCAAAGTCTTCCATTTTTTTTCTTGGGTTTTATCATGATCAGGTGTTTTGAATACCTTAAAATTTACGGCTTTTAGGTTAGAGTGCACGATAAAATATTCACCAGCATCATCGACAGAATACTCATGCATTTTCTTGCGTGGCGCAAATATTCTGGCTTTTTTATTGGGATCGTTTGCATCTAAAATTTGAACTTCCGCGGATTCGCTTGAGTATGAATTTATAAAAATAAAGTTATCAGTAGAAGCTTTTTGCAGCCATACATAAAACTTTTCGTCTGGTTCAAAAAAGATCTGCTTAAGATCACCAGTTTTGGTATTTCCTCTGAAAACCCACTGGTATCTAAGGGTTTTAGGGTCTTGTTTAACATAATAGAAGGTCTCACTGTCATTAGACCAAGTAAAACTAGTAGTTACATTTTCAACTTTTAGCTTAAGGAGTTTTCCTGTTTCTAGGTTTTTAAAACGAATGGTAAAAAAATTCCTTCCAACTAAATCCTCAGCATAGGCCAATATTTTCCCATTCGGGCTTACACCAAGAGATCTTAGGTTATAAAAGTCTTTTCCCTTAGCAAGTTTGTTTCCGTCTAGAATAACTGTAGCCTTGTCTTTAAGGTTTTTTCTCCGCAGGTAAATCGGATATTCACTTTTTTCTTCATGTTTTAATGAGTAGTAAAAATTACCTTTTTTGTAGGGTGTCGATTCATCAGCTTTCTTTATTCGAGACTTAAACTCCTTGAAAAGATTAGATTCAATTCTTTTCATGGGCTTATAATGCATATCTGTATAAGCGTTTTCTTTTTTCAGGTAAGAAATAACTTTTTTGTTTTTTCTATCTCGCATCCAATAGTAGTTATCAACTCGCTTGTCTCCATGCTTAGTTAATACTTTCCTAATTTTTTCAGCTTTTGGTGCTTTCATAACAGATAGATCCTCAGAAGTTGTCGTACAGGCTCCAATAACTACAGAAACTGTGCCTAGAAGAAGCCAGTTTTTTAATTTATCAATTTTCATAGCAAAACGAATCCTGTTGAATTTAGGATTCGATTCTATTGATTTGTCTTTAGAAAGTCTAGTCTGAGATTAGCTCAAACTGGCCAGTAAAGGCATTGTATGAGTAAACATTGAGGTGTGCTACAAAGTCTTCATCAAAACTTGGAGCTATGATTTCAGCGATGGAATCGCCATTGATGTCTTTGAGTGCAAGATTTGCTGTTTTACCATTGAAATTGAAGTAGCCATCTTTAGTGTCTTTAAGATCAATTCGAGCCATCTTAGTTGAAAATCCATCTTGGTTTGGCTTGTAAACTTCTAAAAATAGACCAAGTTTAGATTTAACTTTAACGACTTTAAGAACAGAGCCGTCTCCCATGATGTCGCCTGTAACCGTCGATAGAATTTCTCGATCATCCGGTAGTACTTTCATTCGAAGATTCTCTCGAATTTGTGGATGAAGGACTGCCACTGAAACCATGGCGAAAACAAACAAGAAAAGAATCTGAGGTAAGAACTTGGCCTTTTCTCTGATTAAGCTTTTAAATCCTTCTAGGTTTTTCATACCTACTCCCAATATTCTGAGGTCCTACTTACCCTTATCTACTACAAAGATGATGCCAGAGGATCTTCTAGAGCGATTATTTTATCAAGTATTTACAAGTACTTATGGACTCCAAGGGGTGGCAAATAGTTCAACAGGTGTTTTAGAATCAGTGTTTTCAATTAAGACTCCAATTTAAGTAACTGTAATTACAAGGCTTTTATGGAAATATTGATTCTCAGTGAGCCAGTCGGGTGTAAATTCCTTAGACAGCCAGATTGAAACAGTAAACCCTTGAAATTACCGAGAAAAACCTTCTGAAATTTGTAGTATAAAGCACTCTGTTTGAAGTCTGTGAATGTGATTAATTTTCAAATAAGGGGGGAAATCCCAGTTTTCCCTTTTAATCTAAGGTCAAATTCACTATCTTTGCGCCAGTTATTTCTTAAAGGATTAAAACCTAGCAAAAGGGATCAAAATGTCTGAAGCGAAGCCAAAGATGCCTCGAGGAATTCCGTATATTATCGGAAACGAAGCGGCTGAACGATTTAGTTACTATGGGATGAGAACTATTCTCGTCATTTTCATGACCAAATACTTAGTGGATTCGAGTGGCGCTGCCAACACCATGAGTGGTGAAGAAGCGAAAGTTTGGTATCACACATTTTCAATGGCTGTTTATGCTTTTCCAATTATCGGTGCTCTTATCTCCGATATTCTTTGGGGTAAGTACAAAACAATCATGGCACTTTCGGTAGTTTATTGCTTAGGTCATTTGAGTTTAGCATTTATGGATGTTCATTTTATGACGCAGATTCTTGAGCCTAGAACTTGGTTGGCTTTAGGACTTGGATTAATTGCCGTGGGCTCAGGTGGAATTAAACCTTGTGTATCTGCTCATGTTGGTGATCAATTTAAACCACATCAAAAAACTCTCCTTGATAAGATCTTTAGTTACTTCTATTTCTCGATTAACTTTGGTGCCTTCTTATCAACACTAGCTACTCCATGGTTATTGGCGGAGTTTGGACCGGCAGTCGCTTTTGGAATTCCGGGTCTATTGATGTTTATTGCTACTTACTTCTTTTGGATTGGTCGAACAAAGTTTACGGCTATTCCATCAGTTGCTGAAAAGCTTTCTATCCAAAAAGGTGCTAAGCTTTCAGAAAAAATCGCAAAACCTCTAATTAAGGTTCTTGTTGGAGTAACTGTTCTTGGATTGATGGGTTACTACCTAGGACTTACTTGGACATTACTAGCAGTTGCCATGGCTCTAACAGCTCTTTTTGCTGTTCCTAGTGTTAGAGAATCTATGAAAAAAGTCTTCCCAGATCAGATGCAAGGGACTGTTGATTTTTCTAAAGAGGTTTTCTCGAAAGCTGGATTAAAAGCTCTTGGTGGCTTAGGTGTTCTTTATGTTTTCATTGCAGTCTTTTGGTGTTTATTTGATCAAACTGGATCAAGTTGGGTTCTTCAAGCAGACAATATGAACCGCTGGGTTGACTTAAGGTTTGGACCTTTCCAAATGGAATGGTTGAATTTTGAATTACTTCCATCGCAGATTCAGGCTTTGAATCCACTATTGATTCTTACATATATTCCGCTTTTCAATATGGTGATTTATCCATTGGTTGGTAAGCTTGTTAAGGTCACTCCTCTCCGCAAAATTGGTTTTGGTTTCTTTTTAACAGCAGTATCTTTTGCGATTATTGCTCACGCTGAAGGTTTAATCGAAGCGGGTCAGAACCCGACAATCATGTGGCAGTTTTACGCCTATGCAATTATCACCGCTGGTGAAGTATTGATATCAATTACTGCTCTCGAGTTTTCATATACTCAAGCGCCGTTAGCTATGAAGTCAATTATCATGGGTGTGTTCTTGTTATCTGTATCTTTAGGTAACTTTATTACAGCACTTGTTAATAAGTTAATTCAAAACCCAGATGGGACAGTCGCTCTTTCAGGTGTTGAATATTATATGTTCTTTACTCAGCTCGTGCTTTTTGCTGGTGTGGCTTTTATTATTGCTGCTCGTTTTTACAAGGAAGAAAGTTATATTCAGGACTATGAAGTTGAAAGAGAAGAGCCTCTAGCTACTGTGAATGCTACGACTCAAGCGTAGTCTTAAGGTTTTATAATTAGTTTTTAAAGGCTACCCTCGGGTAGCCTTTTTTATTTGAATTTAAAGTATAGGCTTTGGGGTAACTGAGGTTAGGAATTGAGCCAAGTATTCCATTTGTCCCAATCAAAGTTGTGATCAGCTCTAAAAATTGCACTCAAGTTTCGACCGGCCGACTTACCATTTCGCCTGTAGGAAGCGAACTCTAAATCATCGATCGTATCAATCTCGGTATTATGCCATTCTATTTTATAGTCGGTCATTTGTGAACTAAGGACTTCATGGAGATTAATATAGCATTTGTTGCTCTCAAGGTGTTTCTTTAAAAAAGTATTATAGAAAGGGAGAACTTTTGGATCTCCAGAGAGCCCTTCGGATGAGCTTAATCCAATAGTCCCTAGAATCTGATCAGCCACATCTAATCCAACTTCAAAGTTTTCAAAACTTATATGCGGGCCTATAAATGCTTTCCATTTTGCGTTTGTAAGGCTTGGATACTCTTTGTTGAGCATCTCTAGAGCTTTTGGAGCTATCTTACTTGCAACACCTCTCCAGCCAGCGTGAATTGCGAGTAAAAACTCTTGGTCCTGGCAGTACATTAAGAGTGGAATACAATCAGCAGTTTTAATGATCAGAGCTCGATTGGGTTGATCTGTGAAGTGGCCATCTGCAGTTTGCTCCTTGGCCTTATCGAAATCGTCTGTAAAAGAAGGTATGGCCTGAAGAGTGATATCACTGTGAGTTTGATTGAGCTGGCAAATTTGAACTTTGAGTTCAGACTGGAGTTCTGACAATGATCTTTCACTTTTGCCGAAGAAAAACACAGTATTTCGAATTTTAAGCCATTGGCCCTTAGCGGAATCCTTAAACATAAGGAAATTAAATCACAAGAATTAGGTATCTTGTAAGCATATTTTACTCCTCTAAATGGTATATG
This sequence comes from uncultured Pseudobdellovibrionaceae bacterium, assembly GCA_964523195.1. GTDB lineage: Bacteria > Bdellovibrionota > Bdellovibrionia > Bdellovibrionales > JAGQZY01 > JAUHWN01. Next base: position 467 of record CAZFYV010000193.1, on the reverse strand, counting down.
GGTTGCAATTTGAACCTTTCGAACGTGGTTTAAGGGTCCGAAGACCCCTTAGATTAAAATAAACAGAGGTGAACCTGTGAGTTGCCCTTTTTTGTGCTGTTAAAGAGCCAAAGGTGGCAAAGGAGTTGAAGATGAGTCTATCTAGGTGGTGGCCTGTACTTGTGGCTATTTTAATTGTATTTGCATTTTTTGATAAAAATGAAGTAACAGCCTTAGCCGATTTAGATGCTAAAAAGCCAAAGATCCTTAAGGTTGCTCAAAAAAGAGTTATTTGTAAGTCGAGCTGCGGTAGAGATTTACACTATAGCGGTGGTGAGAGTGATGTCCCTACAGAAAATGATGAACTTATAAAAAGGAATATAGACGAACTTGTGGATCAAATTAACTCAGAGTCCGAAGGTTTTTATACCATTGAAAAAATCTCTCTTGTTCCTCTGATAGCTGGAGGAAGAAACTCTTCTTATATG